>JAKEHA010000358.1 GCA_022615275.1 Candidatus Latescibacterota bacterium | reverse complement strand
TCCACCCACGCGTACGCGAAACTCACCCCGCCCACCGGCGTCGGAACCGAATAATCCACCAGACCGTTGTTGTGCAGGTTCGCGTGGAAGCGCGGCCACAGCGCACCCGATTCGTTCCACGTCCCGACGAAGTCCCACACGTACACCGTCTTGTCCCAGCCCGCCGCCACCAGGTCCACCGACCCGTCCAGGTCCAGATCCGTGATCGTGGGAACGCCGCGCATCGCGTCGCTGGTCGCGAGCGGGAAGCCGGGCAGCAGAATGCCGCTGACACTCCACGCGCGCATGAACTGCGACTCGTCGCCGAGACAGATGTCGGGCGAACCGTTCCCGTCGATATCCGCGATGACCGGCGACGACTCGGTGTAGACCGCGGTCGTCGAGTAGGTCACCGGCCAGCCCGGCAGCGGCACCCCGGTGCTGGTGATGCCGTGCACCTTGCCGACCTTGGTCGGCACGAAGATCTCGAGCCGCGCATCGCCGGACACGTTGGCCAAGACCGGCGATGGATTGAAGAAGACCGGCGGCGAGCCGTTGGCGAAGAACTGCAGCATCTGCTGGGTACCATCGTGGTTCAACACGCGCAGGTTTCCGATCGCCTCGAAGACGACGATCTCGAGGTCGCCGTTGTTGTCGACGTCGCCCACGGCGGGGCTGCCCGCGAGGTCGGTGCTCAAGACGTAGGGCCAGCCCGGCGCGACGGTTGCATCCTCGTTCAAGACGTAGACGCGGTCGTTGGTCGAGCCGACGATGATCTCGTCCTTGTCGTCGCTGTCGACGTCGGCGAGCGCCGGCGTCGCATAGTGGAACACGATGGGGAGTTGCATGCGATAGAACACGCCTTGCGTGGCCGGGTTGGCGTCGCCGTCGATGAACTCGGTGCCGTCGCGATTGAAGACGTACACCACGCCCGACTCGTCCACCGCGATGATTTCGAACAACCCGTCCCCGTCGAGGTCGCCGACTGCCAGACCGGCGCGAATCGTGTTCTCAAGGAGGCGCGGCCAGCCCGGCAGCACCTGCCCGGCCGCGTTGAACACGAACACCTCCTTGCTGTCGCGGGAGGCCGCGACGATGTCCAGTCCCGGCTCGGTATCGATGCGCGCGAGCGCGATATGCGAGGTGAACGTGCTGCCCAGGGGCGAGATGACGCCCCACGTTTGCGGGTCGCCGTCGCCATCGAGCAGCTCGACGCCGTCGTGGTGCCACGCGTACACGCGGTTCGCGCCCACCACGATCTCGAGGTCGCCGTCACCGTCGATGTCGCCCACCGCGGGGGACGTCGCGGTCTCGGTGGAGAGCGGCTGCGGCCAACCCGTGAGCTGCTTCGGATTCGTGCTCCCCGACATCGTCACTGAAAACGCGCTTTCGTTTCCGGACGCGTCCAAGGTCGCGGCGCGATAGTAATAGACCGTGTTGGGCGCCAGGCCGACGTCGACGAAGACCGAGTGCGCGACCGGGTCCACCGTGGCCAGCGTGAACGGTCCCACCGCGGAGAGAGAGCGGTACACGCGATAACGGCTGGCATCCAGGCTGATGCTGTTGGTCCACTTGATCGCCAAGCGGTCGCTTCCCAGGCTGGGGTCGATCACGATGGCACTCGGAGGCTGCGGCGGCCGCAGCTCGAAGGTATCGACGTAGGCGCGCCCGTGCACGTCGATCAGCTCCATCGCCAGCCGGTGCTCGGTCGTAACACTCGCCTCGCTCATCACGAATCCGCCCACGTTTTCGTCGCTCGCCATGCTCGCCATCGCACCGTAGACATCGGTGTCGTCGATGAAGGTGAACGCCCCGTCGACGTCGCTCAAGGTCGCGCTGCCGCCGACGAACGCGCCCGTACCGAAGTTCTTCAATTCGTGGAACAGCGTAAATTGCTCGCCCGCCTCGACGATCCCGTTGCCGTTACCGGAGGCCGTGTCGTCGATGCGCAGGCGCACCTTGGCGAGCTGCGGCCGGTGGACTTCCCGCTTGAACGAATCGTTCCACGTCACGACACCGTTGTCCTTGATCGCGAGCGTGAACGGCACCGCGTATTCGTCCACGAGGGTATCGGCGAACGCGACGCGCATGCCGCCGGTGAGCGCCACCGACTGCCCGGCACCCAGGGCCGCCCCGACGGCGGTGCTGTCCAAAAGGACCACGCCCGGGTCGCTCGTGCGCAGGACGGCGTCGACGACGCCCACGGTCGCGGCGCCGCCCTGGTTGCGCACCGTGAACGCGAGGTCGACGGTCTCGCCGCCGTCGATCTTGCCGTCCCCGTTGCCCAGCGTGCCGCCCGCGTTGTCGTCGTCGAGCGCGATGCCGGTGATCGCCACGTACGCAGCACTCCCGCCGACCGTGATCGTGCCTTCGTAGCGGCGCACGTTGCGCGCGGTGACCACGATGTCGATGGCGCCGTTGGTCTCGGCGCGGAACGGGACGGTGGCCTGGCCGAGAGCGTTGGTCACGGCGACCGCGTAGTCTTCCTCGCCTTTCGAGAGGCACACGTTGGCGAACGGAACCGGATTCCCGCCGCTGGTTACGGTCACGGCGATCGAGTTGGGACCCTTGTTGACGTTCGTCGGGTGCGCCACCGAGACCGCGGCCGCCGGTCCCGTCCACATCGGCAGCTCGGGGTCGGAGAGAATCGAATAGATGTAGTGCGTCCACAGGTCGACGTTGTCGCCCAGGTTCGCCAGCACCGTACGCGGCAGGCGCGAGCGCGCGAAGGTCTCGCCGGCGTGGTAGACGTCGTCGTCGTACAAGAGATCGTAGTACTCGTTCATGTAATTCGCCGACGCGTTCGGGAAGGCGCTCTCGTTGGCGCCGACCACGTTCACCGCTCCCCCGTT
>JAKEHA010000080.1 GCA_022615275.1 Candidatus Latescibacterota bacterium | reverse complement strand
GCGCCGTGCGCGGCACGGTGGTCACGGCGATTGTGTCGGCCGCGGTCGGGACCGCTTGCTGCGTGTTCTGGTCGATGCCCGTGAAGGTGACGAAGAGATCGTCCACGCTCGCGTTCGCGGGCGCGCGAAGATCGAAGTCGATGCGCTTGACGTTGCCCGGAAGATTGACAAGCGTTGGCGTCCCTAGCACGGTAAAACCGGGCGCCGTTAGCGTACCTGCCACGTTCGTAGTCGTCGGTGTCGAGGTTACCTCAGCACGCAATGTCAGATCTTGGGCGGCGCTGACGGTACCGTCCTGTGCACCTGCCGGCGACGGGATAGCTACCGTTGGGCTCGTGAACGCACCACCCGAGACGACGTTGACGGCGAAGAGGTCGCTCGACTGCGACGCGAGCGCTTCCGCGCCGGTGTTGACGTCTTCGGGCACATCCGTGATCGCACACGTGAAATCGCCCGACCCTGGTGCCGTGCCCGGTGCGCGCACCTGCCATGAGACCGGCGACCCGACTGCGAACGAACGCACGCGCGGCTCGGCGATCGAATCGACCAAAACGAAATTCGCGGGCAGTGCCAGCGTCAACTCCGCCGGTCCCGAGACTCCCGCCTGCCCCGCGTTCGTTACGGTCGCGCTCATCGTGAACACCTGGTTGGTGCTGACGGTCGGACTCGCGGAGGTGAGATTCAATACGAGATCGGCCGGCCGCTGCGTCACCACGACGTGCCGGTTGTCGAGCGCGGGTTGCGGCAAGACGATCTGCCCCGTGTTGCGCGAGCGCGCGCCGGGCTGGATCGCGGCCGTGAACGTCTCCAGGACGACCGGATTGGCCGGCGCGGTGATGACGAAGATGAACGTGTGGTCGCCGTCGACGTCGATCTGCTGGCGCTGCAAGCTTTGAGGTGCAATCAACGAGCGCTGATCCGGCGACAGGTCGCTCGTCAAGAGCACCAGCACGCTGTCCACCGCTTCGCCCGTATTGTCGACGTTGACGTGGATCTCGTACCCGAAGCCGGTGTTCACGGTGTCGCGGTCGGCGCTGGCTTGATTTACCGTGCCGATCGGGACGGTCGATGCAATGGCGAAGCCCGCGGGCTGCTGGACCCGCACTGTCGTGACGCCATTGTCGCTGAAGGGCACCGACGGATCGTTGCGGTCGCTACCGTCGCTGGTCACAGTGACGTCGACCAACCCGGTGTCGGCGCCGGTGACGTTGACGGCGTAGATCAACGAGTCAACGGCACCGCCGGCGAGCGTCCACCCCGAGGTTCCCGAAGCGAACGCGGTCGGGGGCTGCGCGACGTAGTCGGTCTTGGTGGATCCGCCGATCTCGAAAAGGAGATCGTTCGCAGCGGGCGCCGCGAGCACGGCGTCGGACTGCCCCGTATTGCGCACGCGCACGGTCAAGTTCCACGGAATCGTCTGACCGCGCGTGACGGTCGGCTGGGACGGCTGCACGCTCGTGATGTCGTAGACGGCAGGGTTTTGTACGGCCACGATCGCCGTGTTGTCGACGGGCGGTTCCGCCGCCACGCCGGCGCCCGAGTTCTCGTCGGTCGCCGTGGTAATCGCGCTCGAGAAGGTCTCATTCGGGTTGGGCACGTTCGCGGCGTCGATCGCGAAGTCGACCGTCGCCGTCTGCCCGCCCGCGATCTCGGTGATAGGCGAAAGCGGCGTGACCGTGCTTGCGCCGTCGCTCGTCATCTCGAGCTGGACGTCGCGCGCGTCGGCCTGCCCCGTGTTCTCGACCTGGACGCGGATCGCGAACGCTTGGCCGACGTTGACCTCGCCCGGGTTGGGCGACTGCGATACCGTCGTAGCAACGCGGATCGCGACCGGCGTTTGCACGACAATCGATCCGAACCCCGACGTGTTCGTGTTGGCCGTGCCGGTCGCCTGCGTGGTGACGTCCTGCCACGGGATGCTCGCGTCGATGCGCCACGTGCCCGGGTCGGTGGCGGTGGCGGCTACTTCGAACAAGAGACTGTCGACTTCCCCGCCCTGCAAGGGATTCCCGCCGCCACCGAAGACCGGCGGCGTCGTCACGACCCACCCCGCGCCACCGTCGAACGTGATGTTCGAGGTCGCGAGATCGACGTTCACCGACGCGCCACCGGCGTTGCGCACCAGCACGCGCACGCCCCACACCGCCGTCTGCCCCGCGGTCACGCGCGGCTGCGACGTGTGCGTCGCGAGCACGCTGACCGCCGACGCCGGCACCACCGCGATGCTGCCGCGACCGCCGTCGAAGGTGTCGTCGAAGACGGTCGCGCTACCGGCGTCGGTTCCTTCCACGCGACCGCTGATGACGATGACACCGGTGGTGTTGCCGGTCTGCGTGACCGTGAACTCCAACTGGCCGGAGAGTCCCACGCCGAGCTGCGTCCCACCGCCGACCAACTCGGTCGGTTGCACGACGGTGTAGCCCGGGTCGAAGCCGCCGCCGGGCACGACGAACTGAATGTACGTGTCGCCCGCCGCGAGGCTCAAGTCGATGGGCGTCGACCCCTCGTTGACGATGCTCATGGTCGCAGTCCACGGTGTGGTCTGCCCCGCTGTTGCGCTCGTCTGCGACGCCGCGATGCCGGTGATGCGGAACACGGCCGGCACCTGCACGGTGATGCCGTTGGCCACCGTCTCGTTCTCCGTCACATCGAGACCGTTCGCCGTGTATGCCAGGTCGACGGCCAGATTGTGCGATCCCGCCGCAATAGTATCCTCCACCAGCTTGTCCTCGAACGATACACGAACCGTCTGGCCGGGGCCGATCTGCGTCGGACTCACCGGCTGCAGCACCGCGCTATACTGGCCGCCCGCGAAGCTCACGCGAGTGTTGCCGGCATCGAGATCGACGGTGGCCGCGTCGGCACCCGGGTTGGTGACGTCGAGTTCGAGGAACGCTTGTGTTCCCTGCGTCACCAGGGTCGGATTCGAAACCAGCGCCACCGTCAGGTTGGGCGGCGTCTGCGCGACGACGCTTCCCGCCGCGGGTTCGTTGCCATTGAGCGCGCGGCTGCTGTTCAACTCGACGGCGTCGATCAACACCCCGATGTTGCGGGTGCCGAACGCGGTGAACGTGGGAGAGCCGTCTGCGTGGACGAGGAGCGTCCCCGTCGCTAATCCCGCGAGGACGACACCGCCTTCCTCGAGCCCATTGACGGGGTCGAATACGGCCGGGGGTGAGGCGCCGTCGACCGTCACCGCCAGGCCCGCCGGTAGCACGAGTCGCACGGCGGACTCACCCAGGTTGCGCACCTCGACCAGGATGTCCCACGGCGTCGAAGCGCCCGACGTCAGGTTCGTGCGCGAGGGATCCGCGGCGAGGATGTCGAGCTGGGCCGGCGTCTGCACGGTGATCGATCCCGTCCCGCCGCTGGTCGTGTTGTCGGTGACCGTGACCCCGCGATTGAGCTCGATCCCCGCGATGGTCCCACCGATGGTCTGCACCGCCGCCGTCGTGCCCGTCGTCGTTACGTTGAACACGACGGTATCGGTCTCGCCCCCCGAGAGCCGCACACCGCCGCCCACGAGGGCGGGCTGCAGAGCCGTGATCCACCCCGTCGGCGCGGTGAAGGCGACGGCGGTCGCGGTGGGCGGCGAGAGGTCCAGGTCCACGGCCGCTTGACCGTCGTTGCGGACCGCCATCTTCATCGTGTACTCCGCCGCGGCTCCGGTCTGTCCGGCGGTCGCGGTCGGCCGCTCGGGCGTGATGCTCAAGACGTTCAGCACCGCCGGCGTCTGCAGGACGAAGCTGCCCGATCCACCGTCGCCGGTGTTGTCGGAGACCGGGAGTGTGGAGACCACGTCGATGCCGCCGACGAATCCGGAGATGATCACGTTGCCCGGTGTAGTGCCCGCCTCCGCGACGTCAAAGATGAGCGAATCGGTCTCCCCGCTCGAGAGGATCTCGCCGCCGCCGAATAGCGCGGTCGGTTGCGTGATCGTGTACTCCGGGGTCACGTTCGCGCCCGAACCGAGCAGGTTCAAGCGTAAGTACGTGACGGCGCCCGAGAGGTCGAGGTCGACGTCGGAGCCGTTGGCGTTGGTGAGCACCATGGTGATGTGCCACGCGGGCGCGGTCTGGCCCGTGGTCACGTTCTGACGGCTGGCACGCACGCTGGTGATGTTGAGGGCCGGTGCGGCTTGGACGTTGATGAGCTTGGGCGGCGTGTTCATCGGCTCGTTCTCGCTGCGCGGGGTGTCGTTCTCGACGAAACGGAACTGCAGCACGGCGTCGTTCTGGTTCCCGAGCGGAATCGCGGACACGACCTGGGCCGCGTTGAACAGGAGCGTGATCTGCTGGTTGGCGGCGATGTCGACGGGACTGCTCGCGTCGAGATTCACGTTGTAGGCATTCGAGCCAAAGATCAATCGCGTCGTCAACGGATTGAGCGCGGCGGTGGCACCGTTGGTGGTCGCGTTCTCGATCGTCACCTGGAAGCTCACGATCGAACCGCGCGACACGGTGGCGGGCGACACCGACACGACGTTGAGCGACGGCTGCAGTTGAACCGTCACCGTGGTCGCGTTGATTCCGCTCACCGGCTCGTTGGAGTTGATCTCGATGCCATCGAAGGTGACGCCGACGTCCTTGATGCCCGGGGTCGAGTACGTGCCCGATCCGGCCACGCCGATCACGATCTGATCGATCTCTCCACCCGAGAGCACGGTGCCCCCGCCCGCGAGGATGCTCGGCCGCGTCAGCCCCGGCGGTACGACGACGTTCTGGAAGCTCACCGCGATCGCGTTACCCAAGTCGAGATCGACGTCCGACTGGCCCGTGTTCTCGAGCGTCACCGTCAGCGTCCAGGGTACCCCCGCGCCGCTGGTGATGGTCGCGCGCGACGCGACCACACTCGTTACCGCGATCTGACCCGGCGATTGCACGTCGATCGACGCCGATCCCGACGAGCCGCCCGTCACGGCGCGACCACTGTTGATCTCGGTGCCCGTGTAGTTGGTGTTGATGAGAGCGGTGCCGGTCGTGCTGCCGGAGGTCGTGACGTCGAACAAGACCGTGTCGACCTCGCTGCCCGAGAGCACGTTGCCCCCGTTGCCGAGCTGGCTGCGCGGCGTCGCAATCCACCCCGCGGGCGGCGTGAACGTCACGTCGGTCGCGGGTTGCGTGAGATCGAGCGTCATGTCGCTCGTCCCCGTGTTCCGCACCACCGCGCGCACGAGGAAGTCGCGGTCCATGCTCTGCGTGACCGTGCTTTGCGACGGCAATACCGCCACGACGCTGATACCCGCCTGGGTTTGCACCTGCAGGAAGTTCCCCAATTCGAGCTCGGCGAGGATGGGCTGCTGGGTATTGACGTCTTCGACCTCGAGCGAGCCCTCGATCGTCATCATGGCCGGCGCCGTCATCGCGTTGCCAAGGTTGTCGGAGATGTCGAACGTCACCGTGTCGGTCTCGCCGCCAGCGAGTGTGGTGCCGCCCAAGACGAATCCAGTCGGCGTCGAGATGACGAACTGCCCGCTGCGATCCTGGCCCGCCTGAATGAAGCGAATCGACGCATCCGTGAAGGTAACGTCGGCGCCGCCGTTGTTGCGCACCACCATGCGCACCTTGAACGGCTTGGTTTGATCGGCGGTGATGGGCGACTGCGAGGCCGCGTTCGACAGAATCTGGACGTTGGGCGCGTCTTCCACCACGACCACCTCGGTCGCCATGGTCGACGAGAACGGGTTGCCGTTCTCGAATCCATTCAGCGCGAGCTGGCCCGGGTACGAGTTGGCCGCGATCCCCTGGCTGACCGTCGTCGAGAGGAACGCGAGCGTC
Organism: Candidatus Latescibacterota bacterium; assembly: GCA_022615275.1. Classification (GTDB taxonomy): domain Bacteria; phylum Krumholzibacteriota; class Krumholzibacteriia; order WVZY01; family JAKEHA01; genus JAKEHA01. The sequence continues at coordinate 25,085 of JAKEHA010000080.1, read as the reverse complement.
GTGCTGCCCGGCGGGATAGTCGTATTGCCACTCGGACTCAGATCCGCGGTGAAGTCGCCGCCCGCGAAGCGGAACTCCGTGGTCGCGGGTGTGAGCACCACCGTGGCTCCGCCGCTGTTGGTCACTTGCACCGTGAACGCCACGCTGGAGCCCTTGCTGACCTGGTCGGGCAGCACCGAGCCGCTCACGACGCCGGCCGGGTTCTGCACGGCGACCTGGTCGGCGCCACTTGTCACCGTTTGCTGGAATGGGGCGGCACCTTCGGTGCCCTCCAGGTTGAACGTCACTCCGTACGACCCCGCCGTGAAGGCACTCGCGACCACGCGCGTCTTGAACACGATCTGCTGCTGCGAGGCACCCGCGATCGCATACGGTTGCGTCGGGTGCGCTTCGTAGAGCGTGCCGTCGGTGAATTGCATGTAGGTCGACGCGGAGTCGAGCGACACGATGCCGGCGCCGCCGTTGGCGATGGTGGCGCGGAACTGATAGGGGGCGCCGCGCGAGACCGCCATCGGCGAGAGCGACGACGTGACGTAGCTCAAGTTGGCCGCCGTGACGACTTCCCACGTCGGTAGCGGAAACGGTGCCAGCGAGTTGTCGGTGACCGTAACGCCACCGATATTACCCACGACATTGGCGTCGATCGAGTAATCGCCCACCGGGCAGGATGGGTCGATGGCAACCATGATGGCGAACTGTTCGGTGGCCGCCGGGTCCACGACGGTCGGTACGATCGGATCCGGAGCGAAGAGGCCGCCGCCGGGCGCGAACACGAGAAAGATGTCGGTGATGTTCGTCGGTTGGGTGCCGTTGTTTCGCACCGATACCGTTACCGTGTGCGACTGGCCGCGGCTTACCACGGAGGGCGCGTCGATATCCATGATCTGGATGCTCGTGACGAGCAGCGACTGCGCGGGTGTGGCTACCGTCGTGTTGATGGGTGCTCCGAACTCGTCCGCGCCGACCAGGACCACGTTGGGTGTGTAGGGTCCGGGCGTAAACGCGGCGAGAACGGTGGCTGCGTTGAAGACCAGCACCTGCGCGCCACCGCCGAGGATACTCGTGCCTGCCGCCAGGTTCGCGGAGTAGACGCGCGTGCCGTCCGTGAACGTGAACGTGGTCGCGGTCGTGAGATTCGCATCGGTCGTAGAAGTGTTGTTCACCTGCACACTGAACGCAACGCTCTGCGCCGGCGCCACGATGGCAGGTGTGGCCGCGGCGGCCGTGAAGGTCGGCCGCGGTGCGAACGTCACGTTGACCGTGCCCGTGGCCGTACCGGTTTGACTCGCCATCGTCACCGTGGATACTCCCGGCGTCGTCGACGAGCGCAAATCGAAGCTGATGGTCCCGTCGGCGGCGACCGCGCGCGCGACCGGGCCCACGATCACACCGCCGTTGGTCGGCGGAGGACTGTTGACGTTGACCATCGTCCCCGTCGCAACCTGGTTGCTAAAGGCATCGCGAATCACACCGCTCGTGATGGTCGAGATCGAGATTCCATTAGCGGTGATCGTGGCCGGCGACGGTGTAGCGGTGATGGTGCCCGCGGGTGCGGCCGGATTGACCGTCACCGCTTCGCCCAGTCCGGTGATGGCCGGCAGGCCGACCGTCCGCGCCCGCACTTGGTAGACCTGCACCTGATCCGCGCGCACCGTCGTCGTCGCCGCACCGTTGGTCAGCGTAACCGGGTCGATGCCGAATACGAGTGCGTTTCCAGGGTCTCCCGATAGATCCACTTGGGTGACGTCGTCGTCGACTTGGTTATCGCTCGCGTCGAACGCGGTCACGGTGACGTTGCGCGTCTGTCCCGCCGTCACCGTGGTCCCGTTCATCTGCACCGTGTAGTACGCGATCCCGCCCGCGACCGTGTTGACGGTGAACGTCACGCGCTCGAGACCGACGGGCGCGCCGTCCAGAATTTGCGCATTGACGTTGTTCGCCCCCGCCGTCAGCGAGGTCGTGAACGTCACCAGCGCGTGGCCGAGCGCGTCGGTCTGCGCGATGCCGTCGTTGGGATCGCCGGAGGTGTCGGTGAACGAGCCATCATTGATGGCGCCGGTGGTCGCGAAGGTGACCAACGCGTTGGGCACCGGGTTGTCGTACGGGTCGCGCACGAGCACTTCGAGGGGTTGCGCGCCCCCCACGGTGACGCCGCTCGCGTCGCCGCTTACCTTGGTGATCCGATACGCGCCCGCGTGCGACACGGTGAGGGTGCCGCTCGTCCCGGACGCGCCGCCTCCCTGCCGCTGCGCCGTGATCGTGAACGATTCGGCGACCGTGTCGACTACGGTCGTGTTGAACTGGCCCGATGTCAGTATTCCCGTCGCGGCGCCGAATTGCGCGCTTCCCGTCTCCGTGAGCTGGATGGGCGTCGCGTCGTCGTTCGTCACCGGATTGCTGTTGGCGTCGAACCCGGCGACGTTGAGTGCCACTCCTGCCCCCGCGACCAGCGAGAACGACGCCGGTGTTACCTGGAAGCTCGCGACCGGCCCCGGGATCGTCGATACGAGGAACTCGACGCGCTCCAGGCTGGGCGGGTTCTCGTCGCCGATGGTGGCCTTGATACGGTTGTCGTCGACGATGGTGCCGGTGGTGAGCGTCGTCGAGGCGTGCCCGGTCGCGTCGGTGTTGTCCGTCGGCGGCGAGGGCGACCCCCCGCCATCGAGCACGGTGAACGTCACCAGCGCGTTGTTGACGGGATTGTCGTACTGATCCAACACCTGCGCGACCAGCGCCTGATTCGCGCCCGCGATGATTCCGGCCGCGTCGCCGGAGATCTTCGCGATGCGGTGCGCGGCGGCCGCCGATACGTTGACGACGCCGCTGAAGCCCTCGTCTCCCGACGCACTCGCGCGCACGCGGATCGCCTCCGCCTTGGTGTATGTCTCCGCGACCGTGACCCGACCCGCCACGAGCGTCGCGCTGGGGTCGAGGAGCAAAGCCTGCGCGGGATTGTTGGCGACGTCGTCGAAGGCTTCCAGCGTCACGGCGTTGGTCGCACCCATGACGCGGTTGTTGTGAATGTCCTGTGCCTCGACGGTGACGTCGAAGACCACGCCGGCGATCACACTCGGCACCGTCGACACCGCGTAGTGATCGATCTCGCCGGTGTCGGTGATGGTGACGATTTCGGTGTCGTCGCCGAGACCGCCGCCCGTGGTCGTGATGTCCCAGTCGCCCGCGAAGGTGCCGCGGCCGTAGACCGTCTTTGCCCCGTTTACCAGCGTTATTTGCGTCACGGTCGGCCCGAAGTCGGTCTCGCTGAAGGTGAGGCCGCCGCCCACCTCGGGTGTCAGCGTGACCAGGCTCGTGTTGGTGGGATCGACGTTGTCGTTGCCGTCGATGGCTTCGACCAGGAACTGGAACGTCTGATCGGCCGGCCGCGTCGACGGACCCACGAACGTGATGCGCAGGTTGGTGGCGCCGCTCGCGGTGGTGGTGTAGACCGCGTCCGTGACGCTTCCCTGCCCCACATTGACCGTAAACGCATCCAAGGAGTCGGATACACCGGCCGAGTTGGGGGCCTGGTAAATCACGGTGATTCGTCCGTTGGCGTCGGTCGTTCCGTAGCGCGAGGTCGGGCCGATGAAGGTAGTTGGGTTGGGGTCGGCGCCGTTCGCCAACATGGTTCCGTCCGGGCTGTCGCCGTCAGCCTTGATGAGAATATCGACGCGCTCGCCGGGTTTCAGGTTGTTGAACTGGTCGCGTAGTGTCGCCGTCACGACCTCGGTCGAGTTGACGGTTACCGACTTACTCACCGGCGTGATGACGATGCTCGTCCCTTGACCCGGTGTCCCCGTCGCAGTGAAGTCCACGCTCGTGATGGAACCCGACGCGATGCGCGCGCGCAGCCGATTGAGCCCCGCGATCGTTCCCAGCCGCCACACGTCGCAGCCGATGCGACCGTCGGCGAGGGTCGTCCCCGTCGAGTCGGTGCCGCCGCCCGCGCTCACGTCGACGAAGCCGCCGCCGCCTACCGGCGTGAACGTGACCGTCGCCCCCGGCACGGGGTTGTTGAACGCGTCGACGACGCGCACCGTCGGGGGTGAACCGACCGGCGTGTTGACGACGGCCGACTGCGCGTCGCCGGATACGAGCTCGATCTTGTCCGCTCCGGCGTTCGTAACGACCAAGTTGCCGGACGTCCCGCTCGCCGCACCGGCCTGCGCCGCTGCCTGGAACGTCTCCACCTTGTTGTTCCGCACGCGGATCGCCGCCACGCCCAGATCCGCGAGGGCGAAGGTGTATGTGCCGTTGTTGCTTCCAGGTATGTTGGAGATGCTCCCCTGTCCGTCACCCTGCGACCACTCGACGCTATTGGTCTCTCCGCTCGTCGTGGTGAGATTCACCGTGCCCGTGTAGTTCGTGACGGTGTTGCCCTGGGCGTCTCGGGCAGTGATGATGACCGGGTCGTCGGCACCTGCGACGGCGTTCCCGTCCACGGTGACGAGGAAGTTCGCGAGCGGGCCCGCGACGAATTGGACGACCGCGTTGTCAGTGATAGGCGTGCCGGGCAGGGCGCCGAAGGTAGCGGTGACCGTGCGCTGGATCGCGGTCGTGCTGGAGAGCGTTCCCGTGACCTGACCGAGTGCGTCGGTGACCCCGCCCGGCTGCGACAGCGTCGCGTTGGTGACCGGGTTCACGGCTAGATTGACCTGCTGTCCCGAGACCGGGTTGTTGTTGGCGTCGCGCACGGTGACCATGATGGTGCTGGTCGCGATCCCATTAGCGACGACGCCGGTAGTCGCGTCGACGATGCTGGTCGCACCGCTGGGCGGACCCGCGACGAACGAGATGGGTGCCGTCGCGGTGATGGGCGTCCCCGCGATGACGGCCGAGACCGTCACCGGCTCGGCGACGATGTTGGTAACCACGCCGGACGCCTCGCCGATCGCGTCAGTCGGGCTCGGCGGGTCGGTGTCGACCGCACTCCCGGTCGCGTCGATGGTGACCGTGTCGCCCGGTCGCCGGTTTCCGAACGCGTCGCGCGAAGTCACCTTCACCGTGCTCTGCGCCACGCCGTCGGCGACCACGGGTGTGGTCGCCGTGATCAACGATTGTGCGGCGCTCACCGGCGCCGGCACGACGCCGACGAACCCGGACCCGCCGAGAGTCGGCGACCCGCCCTGGGTGATCATGTTGAGCGTGTGCGGCGATCCGCCGGTCAGCGTCGGCCGGTAGTCGACGCGTTTGACGTTGGTGCCGCTGGCGATGACCGCGGAGGTGATCGGCGTCGAATGGTTCGACGGGTCGTAGTACTGCCCGTGGGTGGCGAACAGATTGACCGTGCGATTGCTCGGAACCGGCGTGCGGTTGCCGAAAGCGTCGAGCACGCGAATGTGCAACTCGACGAACGATCCCGCGACGACGCCCAGGCTGTCGCCCGGCACGATCTCGAGCGAGGCCGGCGCGTCCGCAATCACGTCGAGGTCGGGCGAGGTCACGATGGGCGCGGGCGAACCGCCCGTCGGATCCGATTCGACCAGGAAGGGATACGTGCCGACCGTGGTCGCGGCGGTCGCGCGCCCCGACGAGCTGACGTCGTCGCTGCCGTAGACGATGGTGATGGTGTTGCCGGCGTTGAGCGTGTCGACGACGACGGTGATCACTTGCCCTGCGACGGAGAGGCCGGGGGCGCCGGTCGGTTCGTTGGTGGCGACGGTGACGAAACCGGGCGACGTCGCGGATCCGTCTTGCGGTGCCGTCCATCCGGTGGGAATGGTGACGCGCAGGGTTCCGTCGTCGTGAAGCTCGGCGGCCGTATACGTGATGCTCCACTCGCCGGATGAGCCCGCGGCAACGCTCGACGAGGGGGAGATGTTCGCGGTGCCGGTCCCGGGACCGGCGGTGGTGAGTGCGGCGACGCCCGCCGCCAGAAACGCGGCGAGGGCGGCAACTCGGATGGATCGGCGGGTGTTCATTGGGTTCGTTCGGGGAGACAATCCCCCAACCCCCAATGCTGCAACTCCTATGCCCCGGCCAAGCTAGGTCGGTTATTGGATCGACGTGCCGGGCGATGGCGAGAATCGACCTGCAAGGCCCGGGACACCACGAACGACGGCAAGGACTTCGGCGATCGCAAGGGGTTGGGGGTTACTCTAGCAGGCCAAGAGGCCCGGGCGCAATCGCAACGGGGGCCGGAGATTCCGCCCCGCCTTGGCGGTCGGATCGGGGGGATTTGCGCAGGGTCTAGGAGCCCGGAACCCCGAGCTTCAGGATCGAGTTGCGGCCGTCGAAGCCATCGGGCTCCGAGAGGGGGTTGGTCGGGTCGGCCACCCAGTTCTTCCCGTCGACCAGGAACTTGTAGGCGTATGTGCCCGGGACGAGCGGGTAGAACAGCGTCCACTCGCCGTCGGCGTTGTCGTCGGTCATGGGATCCGCGGTGGGCGACCAGTCGTTGAAGTCGCCGACGAGGTAAACCTTTTTGGCATCTTGGTTTCGGTAACGAAACACGGCCCCGCCGGCGACCGGCTCGGGTCCCCCCGCGGTAGTCGGCGGCGGTGGACCGCCGCACCCCACCACCGCCAGCACGGCGCAAACCCAGATCCACTTCGAATAGGTCATCGAATCTCCGGTTTTTCGTCTCGAACCACGACCACGATCTCCGACGCCCGCCTGTGGGGACCTGCCTCGACCTCTTCGGGGTTTCCGGGGTCCAGGCTCCAGGTCGCCTCGTCGATCCAGAATACGTACTGATAGCGCCCGGCGGAAAGGGGAACCACGATCTCCCACATCCCGTCCGCGTCGTCGTCGGACATCAGCCCGACGTCGGCTTCGCCCACCGAGCCGTCGCCCTTGGCCCAGTTGTTCTCCGGCCAGCTGCCCGCGAGTTGGACGCGGTGAGCGGTGGGCGCGAAGAAGCGAAAGCGCACGCCCTCGTCGACCGCGGCCGGACCGGTCACGCGCGCGCGCGGGGCCAGCGACGCGCAGCCGGTCGCCAGCAGGGCCAGGCAGCAACCCAACGCTATCGCAGCTCGATGACGCATTCCAGCTTGATCAGTTGAAGGTCCGACAGGGCCCGTTCGCGCTCGATGAGCGCGCGCCCGATCGTCGTCGCGTCGCTGCGGCGCACACCACCCGCGATGGCGTCGCGCAGGAACTCACTGCGCCCCAGGTCGGCGAAGTCGCTCGTCACGGGGTCGAAGGCCCACGGGTCGAGACCGAAACCGGCGCTCAACGTCACGATTCCCTTCCGATAGCCGCCCTCCACATAGAAATCCCAGAACCCCTCGTCGACCTCCCAGGCCGCGCGATCGTACCACGAGAAGCGCAGGTCGCCGTAGCCATACCACGCGCCGTGCACGGTCACGTCGACGTACGCACGCGCCTCCGCGTGCACGGGCGCATCGACCACGTCCAGCGTCTGCAAGAGCGCGGTCCCACCCGCGTCGACGCGTGTGCCCTCGCGCGTTGCATCGAGCGACCACACCGTGTACTGCTCGAGGTCGATCGCAACCATCGAGGGCACGTCGAGCGCGTCCCAACGCGAGAGCCACAGGTTGCGCTCGGGCCAGTCGATGTAGAGCGCGTCGGGTGTGTCGCGGTAGCGCTGGTGCGTGTAGGCGACGCGGCCCGCGAGATTCCATCCCCGCAGCGTGCCCGCGAGATCGAGGTGCGCGCGGTGCACGTCCGCGTCGGAGGCGCCCTCGACGCCATCGAAGTCGAAGCTCGTATAGTCCCAGCGCAACGTGGTCGCGACGGACCGGTTCAGGTCCGCTTCCAACAGGAAGCGATCGCTCGTGAGAATCCCACGCGTGAGCTCGACCGGCGATGCCGCCGCGGCGGCATCCAGCGGCGCGGTTAGATCGCTACTACCGATCGTGGTCGCGTAGGCGCGCGCCTGCGCGTCGCCCCATCCGTACGCGAAGGTGAGCGTGGATCGTTCGACTCCGCTCCAGGCGAGCCACGCCGTGGAGACGTGGCGATCTTCCGTGGTCGCGTAGGTCTGTGTGGCAAAGTCGGTGGCGCGCCGCGAGACGTCCACGAACACGCCCGGGTTGACGCCGGTGTCGTTTCGGAACAGGTAGCCGGATGCGAAGTCGCCGCCGCCGGCGCTGGCCTCCACCGCCAGGTTGTCGGAGCCGTTGAACGCGGGTGTGTACGCGTACGCCGTCGTGTCGGCGGCGCTGCCGGTCGCGAACGACGCGAGGTCGCCCGGCGCGACACTCGCGCGCGCCACCTCCCCGCGTGTGATCTCATCGGACCAGCGCGCGCGCAGCGCGGCGTGTTTGCCGGCGGCGACGGCGGTCGCGCCGTGATACCTAAACCCGGCGTCGTAGCCGTAGAGACCCGCGTCTCCGACCAGCCCCAGCGGGTCGGTCGAAGCCCACGTCGAGTCGTTCTCGAACCCGCGCACGGACAGTTTCCCCATCTCCACCTCGACGAAGCCGCGGTCGAACTCGACGTCGATACTCGGCGGCGACCACGTCCACGACGAGTCCGCGCTCATCACGACCGCGCGCGCGCGCAGCCGGTCCAAGTGCGCGCGCAGCCCGAGATCGACGCGCTGATCGACGTCCGTGTTTCCGTCGTCGTCACGCAGAAAGCCGAGGTAGCGCGCGTTGTAGCTGGCGCTACGGGCGCGCGCGGTTTCTTCGGGGATTTCCGTGCTCAAGATCAGGCCCCCGCTGCGCTCCACCAACACGATGGGCGACCCCTTCTCCGGCGACGGGCCCCGATTGTCCGGGTCGGCGATGGCGTTTCCGTCCACCACGAACTTGTAACGGTAGGTCCCGGCCACCAGGAACAAGCGCACGACGAAGGTCTCGCCCTCGCGCTGCATCGGCTCGACGGTCGGGTTCCACTGGTTGAAGTCGCCGACCAGGAAGACCTGCTGCGCATCGGGGGCGGTGTGCGTGAAGATGACCTCGTCGGCTTCGACGCGCACGGCGGCGTCGGCGCGATGCCATGCAACGAGCGCGAGCGATACCCACGCGGCGACGACGATGACACGGCGCGCGCGCATGCTAGAAGTCCCCCCGCACGACGATCGTGAACACGTCCTCGGTGTGGACGGTGGGAAGCGCGTCGTCGTCCTCGAGGAAGTAGGGGCCGTCCCCCACGACGGCGCGGCCGTAGGCGAAGGTCACCCACGTGCGCGCGGTGGGCCGGAACTCCAGGCGCGCGTACACCGCGTCGCTGCGCTCGACCGCACCCGATGCGATCCAGCGCAGGTAGAGCGCGCTGGTCGCGCTCCAGTTGATGCGCGTCTCCACCCCGACACGCGTGACGGCATCGGCGCCGATTTCGTCGACGAGGGCTTCGACGCCCCCCATGAAGCGCTGGAGCGAGCGCCGGTAGATCGCGTGCCCCCACCCGGTGGTGCGATCCGCGCCGTCGTCGCGGGTGCGGTCGAGAACCGCGCCACGGAGGTTCATCTCCGAGTTGTCTTTCAAAAACGCACGCGCCGACGCCGCCACTCCGCGCTCCTCGTACTCCGCCGCGCGGCGCTCCGCATCGAAGAGCACGACGCGTCCATCGAGCGCGTACTGGCGGTGCGAGACGTACAGCCCAAGGCGGTGCAGCTCGGTTCCGGCGGGTGTCGAGGCGAGATCGTTGGTGTAGGTCTCGCCCACGCGCCCGTAGCGATACACGCCCGCGAAGGTGGCTGCGTCGCCGATGCGGGTGCGCGCGAGTCGCGCCTCCAGGAAGGTAGCCGAGTTCTCCGGCGAGGCGTCGGCGTACCCGTCGCCGAAGGAGTCCCAGTCGCCCTCGGGAAGGAACACGCCGGAGCCGAATCCCGACTGCTCGTACGACGCCACCACGGTCGCGCGTTTCCAGAAGCCCGCCACTTCGCCCTTGGCGATCGCGTGATCGCGCGCCTCATCGTCATGCAGTTGGTACGACACCGACGCCGCGAGCGGCTTCCACGCCGCGCGCACCTTGGCGTAGCTCGTCAGTTGTTCGTCGCTGCCATCGTCGAGACTCGAGAGGAGCAGCGTCCCGCCGACGCTCTCCGCGCCCCCGTCGGCGCGCACACCGATGCGATGCTGGTAGTCGTCGACCACGTCGTCGTCGATGAGCGCACTGCCCAGGTCGTAGGTGAAGAAGCGCCGCTCGTCGCCGAAGGCGCGCACCTCCGCGTGGTCCCAGCGGCACAGATAATCGCCCTGCTCGATCGTGAACATGACGCGTCCGGCGTCGTCGTCGGCGTCGTTCCAGGTGGCGGCGCCCTTCCCATAGAGTACGCCGGTGCGCGTATCGCCGACCGTGGCGTCGACCATGAAGCGGCTCTCGTCGAGGGGCGAACGCGACTGCGCGTCCCACGACCAGGGCGCGCTGGCTTCGTCGGCGGTGAGGCGGAGGTCGAGGCGCGCGCGCGAGGTTACCGGCACGCGAAACGCCGCCGCCTCGCGCGCGAAGCCCATCGCGGCGACCAGCACGCACGCGTACGCCGCGATGCTACTGCGTCGTGCCATACGGCTTCGCCGGTTCCTTTCGCGCGTAACGGAACGTCATCACGTAGCTCGCGCCCAGTGCTTCGTGCGATAGAAACCCCGCGTCGAAGCCCACGCTGCGCCACAGAATGCCTACGCCCGCCGACGCGCGCGACGCTTCCAGCCCGCCGCGCAGCATCACGTGCGGCCCCAACCGCAGCTCGACGCCGGCGCGCGAACGCCACGACGAAGCGTCCTCGTACGTCTCCGCCGTCACGGTCAGCCGGTTGTCCCAGTAGTACGAGAGGCCCACCGCCTGCGCGCGCAAAAGCGGCGTGCTCGCGGCACCCTCCGCGACCAGATCGATCGACGGCTCGCTGATATTGCGAATGTTGTAGCCCATCCCGATGAACGCGAAGGGGCGCAAGAGCACGCCCGCGCCGAACGACACCGCGGTGTCGCTCTCGTCGATGGCGCCGCGCGCGGAAATACTCGCGAAGTCGACGCTGGCGCCGATCGAGAGCGACGCGTCCTCGGAGGTGCGCTTCAAGTCGCGCGCGATCGACAACGTGAAGAGATCTTCGGAGAGCGCCCCGTCGAGGCCGCGGTGGAACCACGCCGCGCCCACGGTGGCGACGCGCGCGGGAATGCTGAACGCGACGAAGCCTTCGTCGAGGCCGTCGACGCCGAAAGGATTCTGGTAGGTGGCGAGCAGCGAGGGCTGCACGAGGCCGCTCAACCCCGCGGGGTTGTCGACCCCGGCCGAGGGATCGTCGGCGATGGCGACGAAGGCGCCGCCCAAGGACGCGGTACGCGAGGAGAGGATCGCTCCCTCGAAGTGCGCGTCCGCGCTCGCGGCCGCGAGGAGCGGGACAAACACCGCGAGCCCCGCCGCCGCGCGACGCGCCGACCATCGACGACGTGGCGCGCGCATCGACATCACCTCGCGACCGCGACTCCGGCGCTCGAGCGGCCCGCGCGCTCGCCGCGTACGAGCCCCCATTCGAACGCGACCACGTACACCCCGCCCGGCACCACGCGGCCATGGGTGTCGCGCCCGTCCCAGCGATCCTGGGGACTCGGCGAGAGCGCGCCGCCTGTCACCGACCGGGCGGCGTCTTCGTACAGCACGCGCACCAGCGTCCCGTCCACCGAGTAGACGCGCGCAGTCGCGAACACCTCGTCGATCGCGTCGCCCACGATCGCGACCTCGAGCGTTGCCTCTTCGCCGCGGTCGGGCGCGAACACGCCGGGTACCACGCGCGCGTCGACGTCGAGTCCGTCCGCGCGCGATTCCGTCGCGTCGTCGTCGGTGCGAACGATGACCGCGGAACGCGGCGACACACCCGGGTCGGCGGTGCCATCTTGGTCGGCGTCGGCGGGAATCGACAGCCAGCGATCGAGCGACACGCGCGTCTTCGACCACGGACCCGGGCTCGCCGGGAGTGCCACCGACGGATCCGGTGCGGCGTCGCCAGCCCCGGCTCCTTCGTCGCCGGTCAAGGCGAGCGAGAGTTCCAGCGGCCGCACGAGCGAGAGCTGCGACCACGGCAGTGCCGCTTCGAACACGGCCGGTTCACCGGGCGGCGCACGCACGACCGCGGGTGAGAGCGCACGGTCCATCAGCACGAGAACGCCGCGGTCGTCGACGCGCGCGAGCGTGGGCATGTCGCGGATCGGGGCGAGGGCGGCGACGTTCGGTGCGAAGGGAAAGTCGATCGCGCGCCGGAACGTGCCGGCACCGTCGAGAGAGGCCAACCCACCCGGTCCGTAGCCGAGTGCTGCGAATACCGACGCCGACGACGCGCGAAATTCGACCGCGAGGTACACATAACTCGCGTCCCACGTCACACCCACGCGCACGATCTCTTCGGAAGCACCCCAGCGCGAATCGCCGTCGGTCTCGGGGAGGGTACTCGTCGCATCGAGCACCCACTCGTCGCTCGCCCAGTCGGAAAGATCACCGTCGATCGCAATGCGGTCCGCGAGCGAGGCCGCGGTGGTGGCGGCAGAGGGTTGGTCGAGGAGTAAGACGAGGGGGGCGAGGAGGGCGAGGAGCCGGCGCGAGATCACCGCACCACTCCCTCTTCGTCCAGACGCTTCAAGCCTTCCAGAATCAAATGATCGAGCGGAATATCGATAAAAACGTCTTGCGCCTTGGGGCGGCGGCCGCTGGTGAAGCGGAAGCGGCCCGCGCGCCAGCGCACGATCTCGTAGACCACTTCCTTGATCTGCTCTTCGATGGCGCGGCGCAACGTGCGCGCGTCGATCGCACCCATCTCGACCAGGGCGGCGCCGAGGCGCGTCGCCTTGTCCTTCTCCGCCAGCGCGCGCTCGAGGCGCTCGCGCGTAATGAGACCCTGGGCGAGCAGGTGCTCTCCCAACTTCATACGGCGATTGGCGATCTCGGCGTACGAAACGCTGCCGTTCTCGAAGTAAACGCGCGCGGCGTTCTCTCCGTTCTCGAAGACCAATTCGCCCGTCGACTGGGCGAGGTTGATCAACTGGAGAATCGAGATAGGTCCGAAGACCGCCGAATTACCCCGTAGGTCCACTGGGCGACACCCTCCGTCGTGCCAACCTCCATCCGATAACCGCTTGAGAGAGGACTATAGATGCAAATCCGATACCGAGAAAAGCAAATAGCACCCTCTCGGTGGACGGATCGAGCCCGCCCACCATGGCCCCGGCGATGACGAGGCAGGCTCCCGCGGCCTGCACCACCCCGACAATCTTGCCGGGTACCGTGGCCCGGAACGAGAAGGGTCCGGTGGCGAGAAACAGGAAAAAAGAGCCTAGGAACAGCATCGCGTAGCGGCTCGCCAGGAGGACGTATAGCCAAAGTGGGCACCATCCGCGGGCCAGGAACACGGTGAAGATCGCGAACGTCGAAAGGACGTCGGCCAGCGGATCCGCGACCACGCCGAACTCGCTCACCGCCTTGCGCCGTCGCGCGACGATGCCATCCGCCACGTCGGTGGCAGAAAGCACGACATAGCATGCGAGCGCCTCGGGGTAGCGGCCCTCGAGGAGCAGGACCACGGCGGGTGCGATCAGCACGAAGCGCACGAGGGTGAGCGCATTGGGCAAACCGAGGGACGGCAGCCTTTGCCGCTCGCTCTCGCGTCGAAACAGGCGCGACATCGCGAGCGCGAGCGACGCGGTCGCCGCCGCGCCCGCGAGCGTCCACGCGACGAAGCCGAACAACGGTGGATCGCTCGCGACGCGCGTCGCGGAGAGCCAGAGCGCGCCGGTCGCGGCCGCGACCACGGCCACGGCGAGCGAGACCAGCACGGCCTCGCGCACGACGCGGTCGATACGAGGACGAATCAAAGGGCGGCTTGCGCGGCCGCCAGGCGCGCGACGGGCACGCGGTAGGGCGAACAGCTGACGTAGTCGAGTCCGGCTTCGTGCATGAAGCGGACCGAGGCGGGGTCACCGCCGTGCTCGCCGCACACGCCCACCTTGAGCTCGGGCTTGGCGCGGCGGCCTTCGTCGGTGGCCAGGCGCACCAACCGGCCGACACCGTCCACGTCGATGGTCTCGAAGGGATCGCGCGGCAGAATGCCCTCTTCGACGTAGTGCACCAGGAACTTGGCCGCGTCGTCGCGGCTGAATCCGAACGTCATCTGGGTAAGGTCGTTGGTTCCGAAGGAGAAGAAGTCCGCCACTTGCGCGATCTCGGAGGCGGTCAAGGCCGCGCGCGGCACTTCGATCATGGTACCGACCGTGTAGTCGATCTTGGCGCGCTTGGCGGCGAGCACGCGGTCGGCTTCCTTTACCACCAGCTCGCGCATGCGCGCCAGCTCGGCTTTCAGTCCCACCAGCGGGATCATGATCTCCGGTTCGACGTCGACGCCGTCTTTCTGCACGGCGCACGCCGCCTCGACGATCGCGCGCACCTGCATCTCGTACACCTCGGGAAAGGTAATGCCGAGCCGGCACCCGCGGTGCCCGAGCATCGGGTTGAACTCGTGCAGCGCTCGCACCTTGGCCTCGAGCGTCTCCACGTCGACGCCGATGCGGCGTGCCAGCGCTTCGACTTCGTCCGGTTGCGTCGGTATGAACTCGTGGAGCGGCGGGTCGAGCAAACGAATCGTGACCGGATAGCCGTCCATGGCCTTGAACACGCCCACGAAGTCGTCTCGCTGCATGGGCAGGATCTTCTCGAGTGCGGCCACGCGTTCCTCGCGCGTACCGGCCAGGATCATGCGGCGCACCCAGTCGATGCGGTCCTCGCGGAAGAACATGTGCTCGGTCCGGCACAGGCCGATACCCTCGGCCCCGAAGCGGCGCGCGGTGACCGCGTCCTCGGGCGTGTCCGCGTTGGCCCGCACCCCCAGGCGGCGCACCGAGTCGACCCACTCCATGAAGCGGTCGAAGGTACGGTCGAGCTCCACGCGCATGGTCGGGATGCGACCCGCGTACACATTGCCCGTGCTGCCTTCGACCGTGATCTCGTCACCCTCCCGAAACGCGCGTCCGTTGACCTTGAACTCGCGCGCCTCGTAGTCGACTTGCAGGCCCGTGCACCCCACCACGCAGCACTTGCCCATTCCGCGCGCGACCAGTGCCGCGTGCGACGACATGCCGCCGGTCGCCGTCAAAATAGCGCGCGCCACCTTCATGCCGTCGATGTCCTCGGGCGAGGTTTCGTTGCGCACCAGCACCACCTGTTCGCCCGCCTTGGCCATCTCCACCGCGCGCTCGACCGCGAACACGACGCGCCCCGATGCGGCACCCGGCGAGGCGGGGAGTCCCTTCGCGATGGGCTCGGGCGCGCGCTCGGGATCGATGGTCGGGTGCAACAGCTGATCGATCTGTTCGGGCGCGACGCGCTTCATCGCCGTGCGCACGTCGATCAATCCCTCCTCGACCATGTCGACCGCGATGCGCACAGCGGCGCGCCCGGTGCGCTTCGCGTTGCGGGTCTGCAGCATCCACAGCCGCCCCGACTCGATGGTGAACTCGACGTCCTGGACGTCGGTGAAGTGGTGCTCGAGCTTGCCCGCCAGTCCCACCAGGTCGCGATAGATCGCGGGCATGCGCGCTTCCAGGCTCTCGGGCGACCCGTCGACCGGCAGCGGCGTGCGAATCCCCGCCACCACGTCTTCGCCCTGCGCGTTCACCATGTACTCGCCGAAGAAGCGCCTCTCTCCCGTGGACGGGTCGCGCGTGAAGGCGACCCCGGTCGCGCAGTCGTCGCCCATGTTGCCGAACACCATCGCCTGGACGTTGACCGCGGTGCCCCAGTGATCGGGATAGCGATACATGGCGCGATAGGAGACGGCGCGCGGTGAGTTCCACGACCTGAAGACCGCGGCCACCGCACCCCACAATTGCGCGTCCGGGTCGTGCGGAAACTCGGTACCGGAGGCGTCGCGCACGATCGTTCGAAACGCGTCCACCACCTCCGCGAGCGCGCCGGCGTCGAGCTGGTTGTCGGCCGCCACGCCGAGTTCGGCGCGCTTATTCGCGAGTGCGTGCTCGAAGAGCTGCGAAGGCACGCCCATCACCACGTCGGCGTACATTTGGATGAAACGGCGATAGCTGTCGAACGCGAAGCGCGGGTTGCCGGTGCGCGCATAGAGGCCCTGCACGGTCTCGTCGTTGAGACCCAGGTTCAGCACCGTGTCCATCATGCCCGGCATGGACGCGCGCGCGCCCGAGCGCACCGACACCAACAGCGGGTTGTCCGTCGATCCGAACTGCTTTCCGGTTTCCTTCTCGAGCAGATGCAGGTGCTCCGCGACTTCGTCGTGCAGGCCTTCGGGGTATCCACCCGCATGGCCCATGAAGTGCGTGCACGCTTCCGTGGTGATGGTGAAGCCGGGCGGGACGGGGATGCCGAGGTTGGCCATCTCGGCGACGTTGGCGCCCTTGCCGCCCAGGAGTTCCTTCATGGCGGCCGCACCCTCGGCACGGGGCGCGCCGAAGTGGTACACGTACTTCTTGCTGCGCACCGCGCGCGCCGCCGTCACCGCTTACTCCGCCGACTCGGTGTCGATCTGCGCGCGCTGCAAGCGACCGCTGTAGTCCACGTAGACCGACTTCCACTCCGTGAAGATATCGAGCACGGTGTGCGACGCCTCGCGGTGACCGTTGCCGGTGTCCTTGACGCCGCCGAACGGCAGCTGGACTTCCGCGCCGATGGTGGGCCCGTTGACGTAGGTGATGCCCGCCTCGATGTCGCGGATGGCGTGAAACGCCTGGTTGACGTCGCGCGTGTAGATCGAACTCGAGAGTCCATAGGGCGTGTCGTTGAGAATGGAAATGGCGTCGTCCAGGTCGTTGGCTTCGATCACCGCGAGCACCGGCCCGAAAATCTCCTCGCGGGCGATGCGCATGTTGCGAGTGACACCGTCGAGGATGGTGGGCGCATAGAACCAGCCCTTCTCGCATTCGCCTTCGGTGTAGAACTCGCCGCCGCACACCAGACGCGCGCGGTCCTCGCTCATCCCGATCTCGACGTAGCGGTGGACACCCTCGCGCTGCGACTTGCTCACCATCGGTCCCACCTGCACGGTCTCGTCCAGGCCGTTGCCGAGCTTGAGCGTCTTGACGCGATCGACCAGCATGTCGAGAACCTTCTTCTTGATGGGCTTGTGTAGGATCAAGCGGCTGGTCGCGGTGCAGCGCTGACCCGCGGTGCCGAAAGCGCCCCACAGCACGCCCTCGAGCGCGAGATCCAGGTCGGCGTCGTCCATGACGATCTGCGCGTTCTTGCCGCCCAGCTCGAGGGCGACGCGCTTCAAGCTCTTGCCGCACGACTCCGCGATGCGCCGCCCCACCGCCGACGAGCCGGTGAACGAGATCACGCGTACGTCGGGGTGTTCGACCAGACGCCCGCCGACGCCGACGCCGTCGCCGGTGACGAGGTTGACCACGCCGGGGGGGAGCCCCGCGGCTTCGCACGCCTCGACGAGATTGAACGCCGACATGGGCGTGTCGCTGGCCGGCTTGAGCACCGCGGTGTTACCGCACACCAGCGCCGGGAACAGCTTCCAGGTGGGGATCGCCATCGGAAAGTTCCACGGCGTGATCAGCCCGCACACGCCGATCGGGTGCCGCTCCGACCAGCCCGACTTGTTGGGGAGCTCGCACGGGACCTTGTCGCCGAACAAGCGCCGACCTTCCCCGCCGGAGAGGAACGCGGTGTCGATGCCCTCTTGGACGTCGCCGCGCGTCTCCGCGAGGATCTTCCCCATCTCGCGCGTCATGTCGCGTGCGTACGCTTCCTTGCGCTCGGTGAGGATGGCGCCGACCTTGAACAGGTATTCCGCGCGCTTGGGCGCGGGCAGCACCCGCCACGATGCGTACGCCTTCTTGGCCGCCGCGACCGCGTCGTCGGCGTCCTGTGCGCTCGATTCCTGGAAGGTGCCGACGACTTCCGTGTCGTCGGCGGGGTTGCGGTTCTCCCCGACGCGGCCCGTGCGCGATTGCGTCCACTTGCCGCCGATGTAATTGAGCGTTTCTTTGACTTGAACGGTAGACATGATTGCCTTTCGAAAACGAAAGTTCCGACGGGCGAGCCTCGATCGCGCGTGTCTCAACTCTTACCAAAGAAAAGCGCCCGGCGTCAAATGACCCGGGCGCCTGGTAGGAATCGCGATCTGCGCCTGGCTATCGAATGACGACGAGGCGCCCGAAGACGGCGTCCCCGTCCGGCTTTTCGACCCGGTAGATGTACACGCCGGAGGTGACGCTCTCGGAACGCCGGTTGGTCAGGTCCCAGGCGACGTTGCCGCCGTTGCCCGACTGGATGTTCTCCCAAACCAGATCACCCGATACCGTGAACACCTTGATCGTGCAGTCGGGCGGAATGTTGACGAAGCGAACCTGGTCGTCCGGGAAATTGTGATAATTCGAAGTCGTCAAGCGGCTCCCACCGGAACGATACGGGTTGGGAACGACGTATACATTGTACAAGTCGCCCTGCGGGTCGACCTCCATCGTCAGCTCGCGCAACTCGTCCGGGCACTCGAACGGCTCCCCGAGAGACACGAAGCAGTTGTCGACTTTGAAGAGCCCCTGCTGGCTCGAGGTCGAGGTGTAGCCGCGGTCGAACGTCGTGACCGCGTAATAGTAAGTGAACCCGTTCGACGCGTTGCAGTCGTACCAGAAGAACTGATCGGGATCCAGCGGCAGGTCGAAACGGGTGCCCACGCAATCGATGGCGCCGAACGGCGAGATCCAGGGCCGGCCCTGGCGAAGTGTCGGAATCACGTCGTAGAAGTAGACCGAATCCAGCAGCGCGCCCCCCGGCTGGTCGCCCAGGAACGCCTCCTGCTTGGATAGCTCGCCGATGACCGCGAGATCGCTGCCGTCCGACCGGATGCCGCGCCAGACGTGGAATCCTTCGAAGTCCTGCATCCCGACGGAGAAGGTGCTGAAGCGATCGACGACGCCGGCGGCGAAGGAGATCTCCAGCCCGAAGTCGAGCGTGCCCGACGAGAACCGGATGGGGACCCAGGTGCCGGGGACGTAGGTCGGGAGTAGCGTGATGCGACCGCTCAAGTTTTCTTCGAGGCGGATCTCGTAGCTCACCACCACCGAGTCGGTGCCGACGAACCCCGCCTTCTGCGCCGTGAACAGCACCGTGCGATCGATGTCGCCGCGGTACGCCCCGCGCGATTGCACCACGGACAATTGGTTTGACGGAGTGGTGTTGAGCGCCCATGCCGAGGGCGCCTCGATCAACGTGCCGATATTGTCCGGGACGTCGTCCCACAAAATGTAATTGACGAAGCTCTGCGTGCCGGGCTGGAAGACGCTGTAAGCCGTAACCCCCGTGGGCGCGTAGAGCAACAACGAGTCGGGAGCACCCGCGCGCGCGACGGACACCCCGCCATAAACCACCGCCAGCGCGGCGGCGGCGGCCGTCGCGCGGGCCCAGGAACCAGGAGCGTTCAAGAGGTCCCCTCCTCCGGGAAAAACCAACGACGCGCAGGCATTGGTCAGCGCGACGCCGATGCCGTCGATGCCGAGGCCGCCTTGCGCGGAAGCTGCCATTCGTCGAACAGAATGTACTCGATGGCCGTCTTCATCTCGCTCGGGTTGAAGTATACCGGCGGAAAGCCGAACACGGCGCTACGCGCGCCGATGCCGCCCGGAATGTCGTCCCCGACGACGCTGGCGTACGTGCTGGTCCAGAAGGCGATCGGTTGCTGATATGTGCGCTCGCTGGTGGCAAGGCAATCCAACAAATAGATCGGCTCGAAGCACGGACGCGGATCGACGATGTACTGACACGCACCCGTCTGCCGGAAGTACGCCGGATTGTACACCTCGGCGTCGATCCCCTGCGAGTTCGGCGCGAACAAGCGCCCGGTCCCCGCGGCTTCGGGCCGCAGCGTCAGGGGCGGGAAATTGGGATCGGCCGGAATTCCGGAGCGCATGGTGTGATCGCGGCGCGACCCGTTGGCCGTGCGCCAGCCCGTGATTCCGCAATAGCGCCGGTTGGAACCCATACCCGTCAGACGCGGGCGCTGCCCGTAGAGAAGCGCGTAGTCGATCACGTCGACGCACAACTCGCGGTAGGCGAAGCCGTGGTTGCCGGGCAGGTTGGCCAGATCGTCCGGGTCGGGAGTCCCCGTCTGCGGGTTCCCCGGCTCCAATTCGAGGGCGGGAATCATCGGCCAACGCACGTTGAACGTGCCGAAGCGCGGCACCACGTTCTGGACGGGGTGGTTGCCCGAGAGCACCACGTGCACCCCCGCCTGCATGGCGAGTCCGAGGAAGTTCGGCAGGACCTTTCCCTGCACGCCCCCCGTCGGGCTGCACGCGCCAGCCGGGTTGGCGGGCGGACGCTTGGAGCGGTACTGGATGTACGTATAGAGGAGCGGGAGCGCGCTCACGTCGCGCGTGTCGAGATCGCTGAACGAGCTCCACAGGATGTTCTTGTACCCCGCAATCGTGGTCAGCGGCAATTCGCGATCCAGCGAGGTCGCGATCATGTCGCGGCTGGGGTCGAACCCCTCCAGGTTGGACACCATCTCGAGCCAGAACGCGTCGTGCTCGGCGTCGTTGGGGACGCCGCCGTTGGTGGCGGCCCATCCCGATTGGCCCGGGACTTCGTCGGCACGGTAGTCGTCGACTACGAGCAAGTTGCGCTCACCCGTGAATCGAACGATGTTGACCTTGATCTCGATGCGCGTACAGAAGCCCGAGTTGTCGATCACTTCCGCCGTGAACGTGTGCGTGCCGAAGTTGAACGAGCGCGCGGGCGTGTTGGCGACAGAACCGATGAACGGCGTGTAGTCGACTTCCCACTGCTCGGGATCGTTCAAGTCGAGAATGTCCCATCCGTAGCGGTAGCCCGCCACGGTTCCGCCGTAGGAGTCGGCGCACGCGCTCAACGAAAACGCGAGGTCGACGCCGGCGGGCACGTCGACGATGATCAGCGGATAGTCGCACGACGCGGCGACGACGCTGCCGATCAAGCTGCTCGTGACCACGAGGGTCGGCCCCGAGTTGCGCGACGCCACCTTGAGGCGGCGCACGTTGACGGGCTCGGCCAGGACCGGCGTCACCGCGCCCGCTTCATCCTTGGCGCGGATCGCGAACACGTAGTCTCCGAACTCCAAGGGCGGCGTGGTCCACGACTTGCCGGAGTCCTGGGGCGCGCGGTACCACGCCCACGGATACCAGTCGGGCGCCGACGCCGGAGAGCGCAAATAGTTGATCGCGTTGAGGTAGCTGTTCCCAAAGCCCACGGTACTGACCAACGCCCATTGGACCGAGTCCGGGTCCTGTTTGGTAATGTCGTCGTCGACATAGTCGGTCGCGTTCCACGTCAGCGTGGAGATGGGCGGCATGTCGGCCGGTGTGATCCCGAGCTCGGCGCGCGGGGTCGTGATGCGAACCTCGGGGGAGATGGTTCGCGACGTGAACGAGCGGTACGCCGGCTCACGCGAGCGAAGCCCCTGCTCGTCGACCGCGCGCACGAAGAACGTGTGCGAGCGCATGAAGATCGCCTTCTGCCCGGTCGCCGCTTCGGCCAGGGAGTCGGCCGAGAAGGTGAAGGTGGAATGGTTGCCGATCACCCCGGACCAGCCCACGCCGATGGTGTCGGCGGGGTTGAAGACGCCGGTAACGTTGTCCGTGACGAGGTATTCGTACTTAGCGATCTCGCCGTCCGGGTCCCAGCCGCCCCAGAACAGCTCGACGGTATAGGTTCCCGTCGAGCCCTCGGGCGGAGCGGCCGCGAGCCACACGTTGGGGGGCTGGTTTTCCGTGTGCTCGCCGTCGATGGTATCCGATGCGCACGCACCCATCATGAAGAGCGCGCACAGGCTCGATCCGAGATAGCGGCCCCGGCGGTGATTCATCATAGCAACCCCCTAGCGCACGAACTTGAAGAAGAAGGACCACGTCTTCTTGGGCGTCGCGCGACCGTTCGGCGATATCGCGAACGTGTTGATCGTATTGCGCGTGCTGACACCGGTGCCCGCGCACGCCTTGAAGCGGCCGCAGCATTCCTGCTCGTCGCAGTCCGCGGTGGGAACGGGGTCCCAATACACACTCTGAATGAACTCGCCGCCGCCGGTTGTGATGGTATCGCGTCCGTACAACACGATGGTGAGGAGTTGATTGAAATAGGCCGGCAGACGCGTCATGAGGTCGTCGCCTTCGGGGTCGTTGTAGCGGACGACGAGCTCGAAGCGATCGCTCATTATGTTCAGGCTCGACGAGGGGAACCACGAGTCGCCCGAGCGCCCCAAGTTCCACGACGTGCCCGAACCGGGGTTCTCGCCCGCGCCGGGCGTGTAGTTGCTGAACACGTAGTACCGCCACGATTGGATCGACGACCCGTCCGGATCCTTGTCGTGATCGCGCCCGCTCGCGTTCAAGGTCCAGGCCCAGCGCTTCTCGTAGGTGAACCCGGTGGACGCGTCCGCGAGCGAGTCGGCGGCGGGCCAGCCGATGGGCTTGTAGAAGTTCCACGTCAGGGTATCCACGATGGCCTGGTTGAGCGGGTTCCCGAAGTGGTCCGCCATGTTCGAGGTGTGCAGGATGGGCCGGAAGTTCCCCACCACCTTGAAGCTGGGAGGCGTTCCGTCGACGGTGCCGTTCTCGTCCACGCCGCGCACGAACCACGTGTAGTCGAGCGAACCCGCGTTGACCGAGTTGGAATCGGTGGCCGCGTTGGCGTCCGAGTCGTGGGTGCCGTTGCGCGGCAGCCACCCGCTGTCCTCGTTGTTGCCGCTGGTGGTGACGACCTGGTACTTGACCTGGAAATCGATGCACTTGTCCGGGTTCGTCAGCGAGCACGTCCACGTGTCGCGCACGTCGTCGCGCGCGCTGTACTGGAAGTAGGTCCAGCTGTTGAAAGGGACCGTGTCGGGGACGCCGTCGGTGAAGTCGATGTCCTCCGTGATCGCGGTCGAGCTCTTGATGTACGTGTTCTTGACGTCCGTGATCCAGGTGTCGGGGTCGAAGTTGACGACCACCTGCGCGACACCGCGGGTGAATTGGCCGGCGTCGATCTGGGACTCCGCGTTGGCGTCGTCGATGCACCGCGCGGCGAAGCGGAGCACGCCCGCGGGCAGCGCCTCCACGCCCACGTTTGAGAACGTCCGCAGTGTATCGGAGAGGTCTTCGGTCCACACGTTCTGGCCCGGAAGCGTGATGGTGGAACTCAAGGCGAAGAACTCGTAGCCGCGTACCTGGCCGTTGGTGGTCAGGCCGTGGTAGCTGATGGCGAACGGCTTGAACATGCCGACGGTGTCGGCGGGCGGCGTGCGATTCCGATACGGGCTGGGCGTGATCTCATCCGGATACACCACGAAGCGCATTTCCGGCAAACGCCCGATCGTGGCGACGAATTCGACTACGGCCGGCGTGGGATCGATGACGCCGTTGTCGTCGATGGCTGCCACGTAGAACGCCTGGCGGTTCTTGCGCACGCCCACGCCCGCGACGTTCTTGTACGCCGTGAACGCTAACACCGAGTCGGTGCGCGAGGTGATGCGCCCCTGCCGATAGTCGGCGATACTCGCGGCCGGATTCCAGGTCGCCTCGCCTTCCACGAGCGAGTCCTGAACGGTCCAAATGTAGCGCGGTGTGGTGCCGTCTCCATCCACGCCGCGCCAGTACATGTGCACCAGGTACTCGTAGTCGGAGGAATCGGGCGGGGCGTACCAAAGTTGGGTCTCGGGGGGTTGATTGCGGTCGACCAGCGAGGGCTGGTTGCGACGACAGGACATACCAATCGCGGCGGCGATCACGCCTAGTACGACTAGACCCTGGACGTATCTTCTCATTCGAAGAACGGCTCCTTCGCGCTCGTGGGGCAATCTGGCCTTGGGGACTGGTGTGGAAGCGGCTGCAATATAAGGGAGTTTGGAGAAATCTGTCAATCCAATTCTCCGCCCCCTCCGCCCCCACGGCTACCCGCTGATAGGGTCGGACCGGGTCCCCCGGTTACCGTGTCCTGGGTCCGCGGAGAATGGGCGAGGGCGAGGTCTTCCCTCCGCTCTCAGGTCCTCGCTCGCTTCCGATGGGAATTATCGCTCGCTGCGGAAGTTCGCGTCGGGAAGCCTCGCCCTCGCGCAAGCCTGCCGACGTGGTGGCGCGCGGCGGGAGGGTTCCCGCTCGCGGGACACCCGCCGCGCGCCCGCAGCCTCCAAGCCCTGCGGCGCATCGCCTCCCGCGCAAACCGGCTGGGCAAAAAAAAGGCGAGGGCCGCGTCCGTCGACGCGGCCCCCGCCGCTTAACACACTACACGCTTGCTACGACAACTTCCTTACTTCAGAAGAACCATCTTCTTCGTCTGCGAGAAGTTGTTCGACACGAGCTTGTAGAAGTACACACCGCTCGAAACGGGCTGGTTGGCACCGTTGGTGCCGTCCCAGCGGACGTCCGTGTAGGAGCCCGCTGCGCGCGTCTCGTCGAGCAACGTCTTCACCAGTTCGCCCGCGACGTTGTACACGTCGATCTTCACGCGCGCGCGATCCTTGATGGAGAACGCGATCGTGGTCTGCGGGTTGAACGGGTTCGGGTAGTTCTGCTCGAGGTTGTTCACAGCCACCGGCTTGGCGTCGGTCGGCTGATCCGGATCGTTCTGGAGGTACGTCAGGATATCGAACAGGTGCTTCGAGCGATCCAGCACGCCATCTTCTTCATCGTCACGAATGTAGATGAAGCTGTAACCGCTGATCATGACGCGGGAGTTCCCGACACCGGCCGCAGTCACCTTCGAGATTTCAGCACCGTTCGTGCCCACGTTCGCACCATACGTCGACTCCATGACCGACGAACCCGTCGGGGCCACGACGTCGAAGTCGTTGATGAGAGCGCAGCCGCCGTAGATGACCCACGTGTCCGCACCGAAGGCACCGCCGGCGCCCGTGCCGATCGGCGCGAGGCCGTAGCTGGGACGGTGGTCACCCGTGGTGAGGGTGTAGGTGATGTACGTCGACTTGAACGTGACAGCCGAAGCGCCGGCGGCGGTGTTGAGCCCCGTCGGATAGTCGTCGCCGCAGATGTACACGCCGACGTTACCGCCGCCAAGGTACGTGTTGACCATGGCGTAGTCGTTCGACTTCTCCGGAGCGCCCGTGCCGTCACCCAAGCTCTGGGTGATGTCGCCGGCGTCCCAAACGATCTTCTTGTAGTTGCCGTTGAGCTGCGTCGCCACGTCGGTCACGCGGGTGCCCGGACGGTTCGACACGCTCGATGTCGGGCCACGGACGTCGTAGCGCTCGG
>JAKEHA010000079.1 GCA_022615275.1 Candidatus Latescibacterota bacterium | reverse complement strand
TCTTCCTCGCCTACCTGCTGCAGGCAGTCGCGGAAGGGCGCTCGCTGGACGCTCGTGCGTCGGCGCACGTGTCCGCGGTCCCGGCGGTGACGCTCGACCGCGCCGCCGAGACGACCGGCATCGCGCGCGAGACGCTGTCCACGATCGCGGAGGCGGTGCGCAACTCGCACGCGCCGCTGGTAGTAGCGGGCGGCGTGTCCATCGGCCACGAGAGCGGGCTCGATATCGCGCGCATCGCGGCGCTGATCCAGTACATCACCGGCCAGCTCGGCCGCACCGTCGACTTCGCGCGCGCGACCGACTACTCGCGCGTGGGCTCGCTCTCCGACGTCGACCGCTTACAGGCGCGTCTCGACGCGGGCCAGGTGGGCACCGCGATCGTGTTCAACGTCGACGTGGTGGGGCGGCTTTCGAACGGCGGCGGCTTCGCGCAGTCGCTGGGCAAGGCGTCGTTTCTGGTCGGCGTGGGAGACATCATGAACGCGACGCTCGCGCAGTGCGACGTCGTGTTGCCGCTCTCGCACGCGTACGAATCGTGGGGCGACGTCGAGCCGGTCGCGGGTGTCGTGAACGCGATCCAGCCCGCCATCAAGCCGTTGTTCGACACGCTCTCCGACGGCGACGTCCTGTTGCGGATTCTCACCGAAATGGGTGCGGTGCCCGAGACGACCTATCAGCAGTACGTCATGGACCGCTGGGCGCGCGAGTACGGCGGGGCCGCGGCGGACTTGGTCAAGAAGGGCTACATCGAGATGCCCGCGAGTGCGCCGTCGCTCTCGCTGCGCGACACCGACCATCGCTACACGTTCGACGCGGTGCCGGCCAAGCAGCCGTCGCTCGTGATCGCGCCCTCGGTGCGCTGGTACGACGGTCGCAGCGCCGAGCTCGAGTTGCTCAAGGAGATCCCCGATCCGCTTTCGTCCGTCTCGTGGGACCCATGGGTGTCGGTCGGCTTGGAGACCGCCGCGGGTCTGGGCGTCGATGACCGCGACGAGCTCGACATTCGCATCGGAGAGTGGTCGGCGCAGCTTCCCGTGCGACGCCAGCCGGGGCTCCAGCGCGACGTGTTCATGATCCAGCGCGGTGTCGCGAATCCGCCCGCGGGCTGGTCGCGCGCGAGCGGCGAGGCCCACGCGGTGGTGTCCGACGTCGCGGTTCGCAAGACCGGGCGCAAGGTGCCGACCACGATTCTCTCGGCGTCCCTCTTCGAAGAAGGGCGGGGCGCGGTCCCAGGCAGTCCTCCCAAGCACTTCGGCGCGCTCAAGAAAATACAGGAAGAGCACGCGCACGGCGGCGGCCACGAGCTCGAGCACGAGGACATCTCGTTCTATCCGGTCCCCGACTATCCGACCTATCGCTGGGCGATGGCCATCGACATGGACAAGTGCGTGGGCTGCTCGGCGTGCGTGGCCGCGTGTACCATCGAGAACAACGTCGCCATGTCGGGGCGCGAGCAGCACCTGCGCGGCCGCGAGCTGTCGTGGATCCGCCTGGAGCCGTACTACGCGGAAGACGGGTCGAACCTCGACGTCGTGCCCACTATGTGCCAGCACTGCGACTACGCGCCCTGCGAACCGGTGTGCCCGGTGTACGCGACGTACCACAACAACGAAGGCCTGAACGTCCAGGTCTACAACCGGTGCGTCGGCACGCGCTACTGTTCCAACAACTGCCCGTACAAGCAGCGGCGCTTCAACTGGTTTTCGTGGGAGCACCGTCCCCACCCGATGAACCTCATGACCAACCCCGACGTGTCGATGCGCGGCAAGGGCATGATGGAGAAGTGCACGTTCTGCGTGCAACGCATCCGCAAGGCCCGCGACGTCGCCAAGGACGAGAAGCGCGACATCCAAGAGGGCGACTTCACCACGGCGTGCGCGGCGGCGTGCCCGGGCGGCGCCATCGTCTTCGGCAACCTCCTGGACGAGAAGTCGCAGGTACACCAGTGGGCCCACCACGAGCGTTCGACGCGCCTCTTGGAAGAACTCGGCACCGGCCCGGCCGTCTTCTATTTGAAGAAGAAGGGAAGCGCACATGGAGCATAACAGCGCGGTAGCCGCGGCCGCGGCCCACCCGGCCTCGGAGGCCCGCCTCCAGATCGAGCGCGACGTCGTCCAGGCCATGATGAAGCCGGGGCTCCTGTACTGGGGGCTGGTGGGCTTCTTCGCCACTGTGTTCGGCGTGTGCCTGCTGGGCGCGTGGGCCTGGCAGATCTACAAGGGCATCGGTGTGGGCGGCCAGATGAACCCGGTGGGATGGGGCATCTACATCGTCAACTTTGTGTTCTGGGTCGGTATCGCGCACTCGGGCACGCTGATCAGCGCGGTGTTGTTCCTGTTCCGCTCCAAGTTCCGCTCGAGC
This sequence comes from Candidatus Latescibacterota bacterium, assembly GCA_022615275.1. GTDB lineage: Bacteria > Krumholzibacteriota > Krumholzibacteriia > WVZY01 > JAKEHA01 > JAKEHA01. The sequence continues at coordinate 2,389 of JAKEHA010000079.1, read as the reverse complement.
TTCAACCGCGCCGCCGAAGCGATGACCGTGATCGCGGTCATGTGCGCCGGCATGTACCCGCTGATCCACCTCGGGCGCGTGTGGTACGCGTTCTGGCTGTTCCCGTACCCCAACCAGCGCCTCTTGTGGACCAACTTCAAGTCGCCGCTGGAGTGGGACGTGTTCGCGATCAGCACGTATTTGACGATTAGCGTGGTCTTCTTCTACGTCGGCTTGATTCCCGACTTCGCGATCGTCAAGCGCTACACGCGCGGGCTTCGCCGCCACATCTACAGCGCGCTCTCGCTGGGGTGGGTGGGGAGCAAGCAGCAGTGGCGCAACTACAACATGCTCTACGCGCTCCTGGCCGGGTTCGCCACCCCGCTGGTGCTATCCGTGCACTCCGTGGTGTCCTGGGACTTCGCGATGGGCATCGTGCCGGGCTGGCACACCACCATCTTCGCACCCTACTTCGTGGCGGGCGCCATCTTCTCCGGGTGCGGCATGGTGCTGACGCTGTGCATTCCGATGCGCAAGATCCAGAAGCTCGAACGCGTGATGCCCATCGATCACTTCGAGAAGTTGGCCAAGACCATGTTGTTCACCTCCATGATCGTCGGCTACGCGTACACCTGCGAGTTCATCCTCGCGTACTACAGCGGCAACGTGTACGAGTTCGGCGTCTTCAAGGACCGCGCCATCGGGCACTACAAGTTCGCGTACTGGATCATGGTGTTCTGTAACGTGGTGTCGCCGTTGCCGCTGTTCATCAAGAAGCTGCGCCGCAACCTGGCCTGGCTGTTCGTGACCTCGATCTTCGTCAACATCGGGATGTGGTTCGAGCGCTTCGTGATCATCATTCAGTCGCTGGCCAAGGAATTCGTGCCCTATGCGTGGGGCACTTACAAGCCCCAGTGGCCCGAGGTCAGCATCATGATCGGCACCTTCGGGTTCTTCTTCATGATGTTCCTCTTGTTCGCGAAGTTCCTGCCCGTGGTCGCGATCACGGAGAAGAAGGAGGAAGTGCATTGAGCGAGCGCTTGGTATTCGGCAGCGAGCACGACTTCCTGCACAAGCTCGAGGAGCTGGTGAAGAGCGGTGTGAAGCCGCAGGACATCCAGATCTACGCCCCGCACCCGGTGCACAAGGCGGAAGAAATCCTGGAGATGAAGCCGAGCTTCGTGCGCACCTTCGCCCTGATCGGCGGGCTCACGGGTGCGGCCACCGGCTACCTGTTTACGTCGCTGACGGCACTAGACTGGCCGCTGCCGGTGGGCAACAAACCCATCGTCGGGATTCCGCCCTACACCGTGATCGCCTTCGAGCTCATGGTGCTGTTCGGCGGGCTCTCCGCGTTCCTTGGTTTCATCGTCACGTCGCGCATGCCCGCGGTGCGCACGATCATCTCGCAGGACGAATTCCGCGATACCTTCGAGATCCACGTGAGGAAGGGCTAGCATGGGCATTCGACTCAATCCGATGCGCTGGATGGTGGCCGCGGTGGTGGTGGCGGCCGTCGCCTTCGGCGCCGATCGCGTGCTCGAGCCGGCGGCCGGCGGGGCGCTGACGGTCGCGATGACGCTGTTCGTGGCCCTCGCGGAGGGTGCCATCTGCTTGATGGCCGGCGCCGAGATCTCGGACGGGCACTGGCACCGCCAGCTGCTGCCGCGCGCGGCTTCGTTGGTGTACATGATTCCGGTCGGCGCGCTCTTGTTCGTGGTCAACATCCCGCAGCTGTCCATGTATCCGTGGGCCGAAGATCCGAGCGGCTGGCTTTCCAAGAACGCGTTCATCGCGCGTCACCTGGTGTTGTTCGCGATCGTGTTCCTGGTCGCGCGCAAGTTCGTCGGAGAGGCGGTTCGCGGCGCGCAACGGACGCGGTTCTGGGCCGTGATCTACGTGTTCTTGTTCGTGATCCACTTGTCGATGATCGGCATCGAGTGGTTCATGACCATCGAGCGCCCGTGGTTCTCGACACTCTTCGGCGCGTTCGTGATGGTGAGCGCGTTCCTCGCGGGCATCTGCACCTTGAACCTGGTCGTGTTCGGCTGGCGCCGGCGCACCGACGCACCCGCCAAGCTGATTCAGAAGTCGCTCGGCGGGCTGATGTTCGGCTTCGCGACCTTTTGGGCGTACTTTTATTTCTCGCAGTTGATCGTGATCTGGTACGGCAACATCCCCGAGGAGACGATGTATCTCGCCAAGCGTATCGGGTACCATACCCCGTACTGGCTGCCGGCCCGCTTGATCTTCGGGATGGTGTGGGTAACACCGTTCTTCGTGCTCTTGCGCCGGAAGAACAAGACCTTGGCGCCGGTGACTTCGGGCCTGGCCATCGTCGTCCTCTCCGGCATCACGATGCTGTTCTGGATCATGCTGGCGCCGGTGGCGCCGGTGAGCATCCCGTTGT
>JAKEHA010000357.1 GCA_022615275.1 Candidatus Latescibacterota bacterium | reverse complement strand
GACATCTACGCGGCGGGCGAGAAGCCCATCGCGGGTGTGAGCAGCGATCGCATCGTAGAGCGCGTGAAGAAGGACGGGAGCGTCGCGGTCGAGCACGTGCCCACCTACCAAGACGGCGTGCGCCGCATCGCGCAGGAAGTGCGCACGGGCGACATGGTGATCACGATGGGCGCCGGCGACGTCACCAAGGCGGGCGAGTTGTTGCTGTCGCTGCTGGGTGCGCCGGCCGAGAGGAAAGGATGACGGGTGACGAGCGCAATCGATTGGCCCGCGGCGGCCGCACGACTGTCCGCGTTCCTCGCGGGGCGCGTGCGCGTGGACGAGCCGATGTCGAGGCACACGACCATCGGCGTGGGCGGGCCGGCGCGCGTCATGGTGCTGCCGCGCACCCCCGCGGAAGTGGGACGGGTGGTGCGCCTGGCGTTCACACTCGGGCTTCCCTACGTGCCGGTGGGCAAGGGCTCGAACTTGATCGTGCGCGATGGGGGCTACGACGGTGTGGTGATCCAGCTCGCGGAGCACATGACGCGCGTGCGCGTGGACGCGCGCACGGTGTGGGCGGAAGGGGGCGCGTCGTTCGCGGCCCTCGCGCGCAAGATGACCAAGTCGGGGCGCACCGGCCTGGAGTTCGGGATCGGGATTCCGGGATCGGTGGGGGGTGCGGTGCGCATGAACGCCGGTGCCTTCGGCGGCGAAGTGAAGGACGCGCTCTCCCGCGTGCGCGTGGTCGACGAAACGGGACGCCTGCGCGCGATCGCGGCGTCGCAGATTTCGTTCTCGTATCGGCACACCAGCCTGCCCGCGCGCGCGGTGGTCGTGGAAGCGGTTTTTCGGTGCGCACCGGGGGCGATTCGCAAGGACGTTTACGAGCGCTCGATCGGGCGCAAGGAAACGCAGCCGATCTGGGAGCGCAGCTTCGGCAGCACCTTCGTCAATCCGCCCGGACGCTACGCGGCGGAAATGATCGAAGGGTGCGGACTCAAGGGAGCACGGCGCGGGGGCGCGATGTTTTCGGACCTGCACGCGAACTTCATCGTTAACGTGGAGGGCCGCGCCAGCGCGGACGACGTCGAGGCGCTGATCGCCACGGCGCGAAACGAGGTCAAGAAGAAGTACGGCGTAGATCTCAAAACGGAGGTGATCGTCATTGGGAATCGTTAGCACGGAAGCGGAACGGAAGCGGACCCTGCGCGCGCGCGCGCGCCGCGTCATTGCGGTCTTCATCGTGGGCGTCCTGATCGTGGCGTCGCTGTACCTATACGATTACGTGACCACGGCGGACCGCTTCGCCGTCGAGCACGTCGAGCTCTCCGGGCTGTCGCGCATCGACCGCTCCGAAATGGAGCGCTTGGTGGCCGACCTCAAGGGCCACAACATCCTGCTGGCGCCGCTCGACGTATACGAGGCGCGGCTGGAGGCGCACCCGCGCATCGCGAGCGTCAGCGTGCGGCGCGTGCTCCCCGATCGCGTCGTGTACGTGGTGCTGGAGCGCGAGCCGGTGGCACTGGTGTTCACCGACCGCTACTACGAGATCGACGCCGACGGCGTGGTCATGCCGGGCGATGCCTACACCGGAATGCTCGACTTGCCCACCATCACGGGGGTCTCGGCGCGCGACGTCAAGGCGGGGCGCGTATGCGACCAGCCGCTCGTGCGGGGCGCGCTCGAGGCGCTGCGCGTGTGCCGGCACATCGGCCGCGGTTTCGCCGAGGACATCTCCGAGGTGCGCGCGAGCGAGGTGGGTCTTTCTATTCGATCCCTCAAGGACGACTGCGTGCTGCTGGTGGGAGACGTCGACTTCGAGAAGCGGCTGCGCAAGTTCTTCCTCTTGCGCGACGAGCTCGCACGCCGCGACAGCGCGAGGGGTTTGATCGACTTGCGGTTCGACAATCAGGTGGTCTTGCGGAGCGATATTTAGGAGCCGGTTGCCGGCGCCGGGGTGCAGTCGAAACAGGGAAGGCGAGCGAAGGAGAAGGCGATGATCATGAAGGGCACGAGGAGACTGTACGGAGCGATCGACCTGGGCACGACCAAGGTCGCGGCCCTGGTGGCGGAGGAAGCGGGCGGCGCGCTCCGCGTGGTGGGAGCCGGGCTGGCGCCTTCGGAAGGAATGCGCCAGGGAGTGGTGGTGGATATCGAGCGCGCCAGTGTGTGCGTGGCCCGCGCGGTCGCGGAAGCCGAGCGGATGGCGGGTACCGCGCCGCGCATTTACAACGTCGGTGCCGCCGGCGAGCACGTGCGCAGCATGAACAGCCGTGGCGTGGTCTCGGTGGGGGACATCGAGAAGGAGATCGCGCCCGAAGACGTGGCGCGCGCGTTCGAGGCGGCGAGAAAGTTTTCCTTGCCACAAGATCGCGAAATCATCCATACCCTTGCGCAGGAGTTTATCGTTGACAGTCAGCGGGGCATTCGACAGCCTGCCGGCATGTTCGGCGCGCGCCTCGAGGCGCGTGTGCACGTGGTGACCGTGTCGCGCCCCGCGCTCGACAACTTGGCGAAGACGCTCTCGCTCGCGGGCGTGGAAGTGGGCGACATCGTGCTGGAGCCGCTCGCGTCGGCGACCGCGGTGTTGTCGGCCGACGAGCGCGAGCACGGCGCCATCGTGCTCGACGTGGGTGGCGGCACCACCGACGTGCTGGTGGTGGCCGACGGAGGCGTGCTCGCGAGCGGCGTCATCGGGCTGGGCGGGCACAACGTAACGAGCGACATCGCGTACGGTCTGCGGACCTCTCCGCGCGAGGCGGAGCGGTTGAAGGTGGAGCATGGGTCCGCGCTGTCGACGCTGGTCGCACACGACGAGGTCGTGCAAGTCAGCATGGTCGCCGGGCGCGGTCCGCGCCGTGTCGCCAAGACCGTGCTCGCGGGAATCATCGAGCCGCGCGTGAGCGAGTTGTTCGGTCTGATCGACCAGCAAATCGCGCAGAGCGGACTCAAGCGCTCGCTGCGCGCAGGCGTGGTCCTGACCGGGGGTTCGGCGATGCTGACCGGAATCCGGGAGCTCGCCGAGCAGGTGTTCGATCTGCCGACGCGCGTCGCGTCGCCCTCCGGGTTGGAAGGATTGTCGGAAGTGGTCGCTCATCCGCGGTTCTCGACCGCGGTCGGGCTTCTTCGCGCGCTCGCGCCGGCCGTTGCGCCGGGCGAGCGAGCCTCGGAGCGCGGTGGGCGCCTCGCGTCCGGGCTGTATTCGTTCAAGCGTGCCATCGCCAGTTTCATCTGACGAGAAGGAGTCGCCATGCGCTTCGAATTGGACGAGGAAAAGAAACTCACGGTTCTCCGCGTCGTCGGAGTCGGTGGTGCGGGTGGCAATGCGGTCAATCGGATGGTGGCCGCCGGCTTCCGCGGCGTCGAATTCGCGGCCGTCAACACCGACCTGCAGGTCCTGCGCGAATCGAACGCGTATCACAAGATCCAGATCGGCGAGGAGTTGACCCGCGGTCTGGGATCGGGCGGCGACCCTCGTGTGGGACGCGAAGCCGCCGAGGAAAGCGTCGAAGCGATACGCGCTTGCGTGCGCGGCGCCGACATGGTGTTCATCACCGCCGGTATGGGCGGCGGCACCGGTACCGGAGCCGGCCCCGTGGTCGCGGCACTCGCGCGCGAAGCGGGTGCGCTGACCGTCGGCGTAGTCACGCGGCCGTTCTTCTTCGAAGGCACGCCGCGCTTGCGACAGGGCGAGGCGGGTATCGAAGCGCTCAAGGAAGCGGTCGACACCCTCATCGTCATTCCCAACGACAAGCTGCTCGAGACCTCGAGCGAGGACACCTCGATGCTGGACGCGTTCGCGCGCGCCGACGAGGTCCTGTGCAACGCGACGCGCGGCATCTCGGCGTTGATCACCGAGACCGGCGTCGTCAACCTCGACTTCGCCGACGTGCGCAGTGTGATGCGCAACGGCGGGGCCGCGCTGATGGGCACCGGTGTCGCCAGCGGTCCCGAAGCGGCCGAAGAGGCGGCGCGCATGGCTATCCACAGCCCGCTCCTCGACGACGTGTCGATTCAGGGGGCGACGTCGATCCTGGTCAACATCACCGGGCCGCGCTCGCTCGGCATCAAGCAAATCAGCCGTGCGGCGACCGTAATCAACTCGGAAGCAGGCGCGGGTGCGCACGTGTTCCTGGGGACCGTGATCGACGAATCGATGCCCGAAGGCGAGATCCGGGTGACCGTGATCGCGACCGGCTTCCACCG
>JAKEHA010000356.1 GCA_022615275.1 Candidatus Latescibacterota bacterium | reverse complement strand
GAAGTCCCGCAAGCGTCCCGTTGAGTGCGTGCCCCGACTGAACAACAGATCGTCGTAGAAGGGACCCGGTCGCGCGATGTAATTGGCCGGTCGGTCGGGGAAGTCGACGAGCAGCACGACAGCGCGCCCTTCCCCCGTGACGGAGCGAAGGGGTCGGAGTCCCGCGCCGTATTCCTCCGGGAAGACCGGCGGCACGCGTTCACCCGTTGTCGAAAGCGCGTCGCCGCGGTTGGGAGACTTGGAGTGGGGCGGGTCCGAGGGTGCGTTAGTCGCGTCACGAGCCGTAGCCGCTTGAGCTAGGAGCATACCGACGAGTAAGGCGGCGGCAGAAACGCGCGCAGGATCTCGGCACACGAGCTACACCCCCGATGTTTATCAGCGTGTTTGATGCTACCACATGGATGGCGACGCAGCAAGCAGCGCGGCGCCCTTCTGCATGCGTGGTCGCGACAGCAGGGGTTGGAGGAGGCGGCGGCTAGCGGCGAAGCCGCTGCTCAAAGACGACTCATGGTTTTCGTTCCACGAAAACATGGGTTGGTGGAGGCGGCGGGAATCGAACCCGTTGCGAACGAAAACACTAACCTGATGATGGCGTACGATTTCGGGCGTTGTGCGTTACACGATCGCAGGTCAGAGCTCCCGCCGCTTCTCTACTCCAGTCCTCTCCAGTCTACCGGAATCGCCCCACGTCATGGAGACATACTGGAGACGGACACGAAGGGTCCAACACTCCGAACGTCACTCGAAACGACTCGTCCGAGGAACCTTCCCAACGAGATTGGCAAACCGATACGTCCTGTCAGACGGGCTTACTCCGGCGCACCAAGAACGTCAACGTTGAGGTGTTTCGCCGTCACCCAATCGTTGCGGGCATGGAACGAAGGCGCGCACTGACATGGGACTCGTGTAGACGAGCGGGTCTCACCTCGTCGCTCTGGTCACTTCGCAGCTACCGCTGTGGACGTGAGCCCGACTTGCCGGCTGCGCGTCTTTCAATGGCGTCTTCCAGCTCCGACGCAAGAGTGTTTTCCCCGATCGCTCGAAGCTGCCCCGCTAACTCGGGGCGGGATGCAGGATAGACGCCTCGTTCCGACAACACGGCGCGCGCAACAAGAGTCAGATGCGAAAGCTCTAGTTCCGCCGCAGCAACTTCGTCGCCCATTTCCTTCACGACAACGTATTGTCTCAGGACCTTATCAGCCTGTTGCCGTGTTAGCTTTGGGTTGGGGAGAGGCACTGTCTCGCGCCAAGTCGCCATTAGCTTGGCCCAGATCCAGTCTCTTTCGAAGAGAGCTTCACCGAACTTGGCGGCCCAGCCCAACAAAGGATGGCCCTTTGACAAGTTCTGATGAACTTCGGACAACGCAAACGTTCGCAAGTCGACCTCAATCGGTGCTTTGTACTGAAATCGCTTGATATCTTCGCATAGAACCACGAGATCAAGATCCTCGCTCCCGACATTGCATCGAATGGTCGAGCCGACAGCAATGACTGCGAGAACGTTCGCGTCTCCCTGAACCTGCTCCATGAACGAGCCAAGCCACTGCCTTGATTTTTCGGTTGGCCAGCGAAGAACAATTTTGTCGATTGCCGTTCCCACGTTATTCTTCAACTCGTCTACTTTCGACCGACGAATGTCTTAACTGCCTCGACGTACTCCTCGATCTCTCTGGCGACATCTTCCGCGTCAAGCGTCGGAGCAACCACATCACCATAAGCCTCGCTCTTCCGCGTCTCATTAAGATCCCTTAGGAGATCTGCGGCCACGGAACTGTCCTCCTCCGAACGCTGAACTGCGATTGCTCACTCGAGCCACGATGAACACGGAAGCGCTACTACCATTCTACGCGATTCAGCAGGCGTGCGCAGCTATAAGTTGTTTGGGGGCGACGGCCAGCGCGCAGCGCTACTCCGCCGACCGATGCTCTTCATTCAATGAAAGCATGGTTTGGTGGAGGCGGTGGCTAGCGCGAAGCGCTGCTCAAAACCGACCTGGTCGACTGTTAGTGATCAGAGCTTGGTGGAGACCGCGGCTGGCGCGAAGCCACTTCTCAAAGCCAAATCTTTGGTTTGTGTCCTACACAAACAGAGCTGTGCGGAGCGCGCAGAGACGATCATGGGATCGGTCGCAACAGAATCCTCGCCATCCATTCGCGGGGATGCGTTTCGGACGGACTCGCGCGGCGGACTACTTGCGGCAGCCCAGGATCTCCTGGATGCGCTCGATCAGCCGGCTCGGGCTGAACGGCTTCACGACGTAGTCGACCGCGCCCACTTCGTAGCCCAGGCGCTTGTCGAGGTCGCGGCCCTTCGCGGTCAAGAGCACCACCGGGATGTTCTTGGTCTCCGGGTCGCGTTTCAAACGGCGACACGTCTCGTACCCGTCGAGGACCGGCATCATGACGTCCAGCACGACGAGGTTGGGCTTCTCCTGCTTCGCCTTCTCGATCGCCAGCTCGCCGTTGTTCGCGGTGATCACTTCGAATCCCTCCGCGCCCAGGCTGAAGTCGAGAATGTGCAGAATGTAAACCTCGTCGTCGACAACCAGAATCTTGCCCAGCGCCATGTCAGTCCTCCTTGAATAGACCCTGCTGCAGCACCGACCGATCGGTCTCCCGTCGTGAATCGACGGCAGAGTTCGGCGTGCGGAAGCTATCGGCGTGTCGCATGACCACTTCCACGAACGCGTCGACCACCTTCGGATCGAACAGCGTCCCGGCGCGATGCTTCAAAACCTGTACGGCCTCGCTCAAGCTGTACTGCTTCTGATACGGACGGTGCGATATCAGCGCGCGGAACGTGTCCGCGACACGAATGATGCGCGCGTCCAACGGAATCTCGTCTCCCGACAGCTTGCCGGGATAACCCGAGCCGTCGTAGTTTTCGTGGTGGTAGAGCACCGCGTCGCGCACGCGCGGGATGAACTCGATCGGCTTGAGCATGTCGGTCCCGACGATCGTGTGCTGCTCCACGTCGAAGCGGTCCTGGTGCGTCAACTCGCGCGGCTGCTTGATGATGTTGTGCCCCACCTTAGCCAGTCCCAGGTCGTATACGTTGAACACATAACGCAGCGTGGCGCTTTCCTCCGGGCTCATGCCCATCTTCTGGGCGACGTCGTGCAGCACGCCCGAGAGCGCGTCGACGTTCTGCGTGTCGATGTAGCGCTTCGCGTCCAGGATCGACTTGAACGTCGAGCGCACGTCCTCGAACTCGCGCGACTTCTCCTTGAAATGCGACAGCGCGTCCATGGCCAGGACGACGCGGTCGGCGAACAACTCGAGCAATGCGTGGTCGGCCTCGTCCAGGTGGTCGCGGCCGACCGGGTCGGTGACGTTGATAACGCCCATCACGCGCCCGTCCTTGCGCAGCGGTACCGACAGGAACGACTTCGACTCGTAGTTCCGGCTCGGTCCGCCCGGCTGCAGGCTGCGCTCGCGCTCCACGTCGCGCACCAGGAACGCGTTGTTTTCGCTCGCCACCTGGCCCGAGATCGCTTCCCCGAGCTTGACGCGCGCGTGTTCGACCACGTCTTCGTCGAGGCCGATGGCGGTGTCGATGCGCAACTCCTTGCCGTCGTCGTCCACCATCATCAGAGACGCGCGCTTGACATTGAGCAGCTCGGCGACCAGCTCGACCACGAGCTCCATGTAGCGCTCGACCTCGAAGCGCCGCGTCGACACGTAGTCGGTGAGAAGCTCGCTGCGCACGACCGCCTGCTTCTTGGGGATCACGACCACGAAGCGGGCGCCCTTGCCGGGGACGTTTTCGACCCATATGCGACCATCGTGCCATTCCACGATGTTCTTGCAGATCGCCAGCCCGATGCCGGTGCCGCCGTGGCGGCGCGTGGCGGTCCCGTCCACCTGGTGGAAATGGTCGAAAATCTTCTCCAACTGGTCCTCCGGGATGCCGATCCCGTTGTCCTCCACGATGATGCGGGCGCTGACCACCTCGTCTTCCAGGCGAATCCAGACCTTGCCGCCCTCCGGGGTGAATTTGGAGGCGTTGTGCAGCAGGTTGATGGCAAGCTGCTTCATCAGGTCGCGTTCCGCGCGCACCTTGACCTCGGTGGCGGGCAGGCGCGTCTCCAGGGTGATGCGCTTGCTCTCGAAGTTCTTCTCCAGCTCGTTGGCCGCCACCGTCACGATCTCGTTCAGGTTGCAGGCGGTGCGCTCGAAGCGAACCGCGCCGGACTCCATCTGCGAGAAATCGAGGATGTCCTCGATCAGCGTCATCAAGCGCTCGCTCTCCTCTTCGATGACCTTCAAGAACTCCTTGAGGATCTGCCGGTCGATCGACTCCGCGTTCTTGTTCAGCGTCTCGCAGTAGGCCTTGATCGACGTCAGGGGAGTGCGGAACTCGTGCGAGATAGTCGCGACGAAGTTCGACTTCATCTTGTTGAGGCTCGAGAGCTTGTCCGCGTACTGCTTGAGCTTCTCGTTCTTCTCGCCGACTTCGCGGTGACGGTTCAAGTTGCGTATGGCGACGGCCGCCAAGGTCGCGATGGTCTCGAGCGTCTCGATCACTTCGACCACCGAGCGCTGGGGATCGCCGGGCTCCTCCACCGAGACGTACCCGATCGTTTGCTCGCCCGCATCGTCGTCGATGAGCGGTATGATGACGCGCTCGACGTCCTCCCAGTGGTCGCTCACCAGCACGGCACCGCCGTCCTGCGCGGGCGCCCCGGCCCCGGCCACCATCGGCCCGGGGTTCTTCAGGAAGAAGCTCCGGCTCACGCGCGCGCGCGGGTCGATCATCTGTTCGTAGTCGACGACCGAGATGCGGTGATTCATGACCGCGTCTTGCGCCTCGGGATTGAGGCCCACGTAGGCCTTGGTCTCGAAGGCCTGCGTGCGCTTGTTGAGCACCCGCACGACGACGGTTTCGAAGCCCAGGTTCTCGCGAATCAGCTCGGCCACCATCTGCAGCAGCTCCTTGACGTTCTTCTGCTGCTGGATGCGAACGCCGATCTCCAGGATGCGCTCGAGATTCTCCGCGCGGCGGATGAGCGAGCGCGAGTGATCCTGCTGACGACGGATCATGGAGTGCGAGTCTTCGTACATGTCCGATGCGACGCGGTTGAGGAGGGTGAGCTCGGCGCGCGCCTGGCCGACCTCGAGTGCCTTCTCCTCGGCTTCACGGCGCATGCGCGTCCCGATCACGATGTAGCTCGTCTGCAGGGAGAGCAACCCGGTGACGAGGACGGCGATGTCGGCGAGCTGTGCCGCCTTGATCAGCATGGCCGCGGTCGCGCCCGAGGTGGTTCCGGCGGCCACGATCAAGAGCCAGGACGTCACCAGCGACGCCACCAGCACGAGCAGCACCGGGCGCACTTCCGCGATCGCGGTGCGCGACGCGCTGAACAGCGCGCCGCACACGCGCACGGTGGCTCCCAGCAGCATGGCGCCGAGGAAACCGAGCACGGAGAATCCGGTGCTGGTCTGGGGAACCACGACGTACACGAGCCCCGCCGTCAAACCGAACACCGCGGTCTGGTACTTGACTCCACGCCACTCCGAGTCGGCCAGTCCGCGCGGCGAGGGCGGTTCCGCGCCGTCCCCACCGGGCGGCGTGTCGTTCGCGGAGCCGCGCGACTCTTGCGCGCCGATCGGCAGACAGCGCGCGGCCAGGTACATGCACGCAAAGTTGAGCAGAATGTAGAGGAATGGCGCGCCCG
>JAKEHA010000078.1 GCA_022615275.1 Candidatus Latescibacterota bacterium | reverse complement strand
GGCGGAAGCCCGGCACGGCGCCACCCTCCCCGCGCTGGCCGCAATGGCCACCATTGCGTACGCGCGCGCGCAGCGCGTACCCGCGCGTGCCTTCGACGAGGTCGCGGTGAAGAACCACGCGCACGCGGCGGAGAACCCGCTAGCCCATTTTCGTCGCGCGGTCACGGTCGACGAGGTGCGGGCGAGTCCGCTGGTCGCCGACCCGCTGCGCCGCCACCACTGCGCCCCCATGTCGGACGGTGCGGCCGCGTGCGTGCTCTCCTTCGACACGGGCAAGGTGCGTATCACCGGGTGGGGCTCTGGGCTGGACGCGCCCCGCTTCTGCGAGCGCGCGCGCCCCCAGACGTTTCGCGCCGCGCACGTCGCGGCCGCGGCCGCCTTCGCGATGTCGGGACGGCACGCGCGCGACGTCGATGTGGTCGAGATCCACGACGCCTTCGCGCCCTTCGAGCTCATGAACCTGGAGGCGATGGGGTTCTTCGCGCCCGGACAGGCGTGGCGTGCGCTCGCGCGCGGCGAGCTTTCCGTGGGCGGACGCCTCGCCGTCAATCCCTCCGGCGGTATGAAGGCGCGTGGACACCCGATCGGCGTGTGCGGTCTGACCTCGATGTACGAAGTCGTCGCGCAACTGACGGGCGCGGCCGCGGCGCGCCAGCACCCCAACGCGCGCGCGGCCGTGATCCAGAGCGCGGGCGGCGTCGCGCCCGACTGCTACGCCTTCGTGGTGGAGGCGGCATGACGCGCGCGCGTGTCACGCGGCGGGCGCGGGAAGCCATGCTCGTGCTCGTTACGACCGTTCGCATCAATCCGTTCGGCGCCCCGTTTCGACTGGGAGTGGCGGTGACGCGCTGCGGACGCGCGCGGGTCTTGTGTCGCGTCGTGGGCGCGGTGCGAGGGAGCGGGCACGACCGTGTCGTGCTGGAGGAAAACGACGGCGTGGTGGTCGCGCGGCCGGCGCGCGGACGCCGCTAGCGCGGGCAGTCCGGCTTCACACCCCACCGCGGCAGGTCGGCGAAGAAGCTGATGGCGTTGGGGTGAAGGTTGCAGAAGCGGTCGTCGACCGCGGTGATTTCCTTGGGCGCCGCGATGAACGTAACCGGCTGGTCGTCGTAGACCAGCCGCTGCACGCGATTCCACAGCGCGCGGGCCGAGGCGGTGTCGGTCTTACCCAGCGCCTCGTCGATCAACCGGTCGACCTCGGGATTGGAGTACGACATGAAGTTGAATCCCTTCGGCCGCATCGACTTGGTGTGGAACATGCCGGTCAGGTCTACCTTCGTGGTCGCCTTCCACTCCACGAACGCGGCCTCGTAGTCGGCGGCGAGGATGCGCTCGGTGTACGCGTTGTACTCCATGACGCGCAAATCGACGCGCACGCCGATGCGCTTCAAGTGCGCCTGCACGAGGGTGACGACGTCGACGCGGTTCTGGGCGTCCTGGACCAGCAGCTCGATCTGGAAGGGCCTGCCGTCCTTGTCCAGCACGCCGTCCCCGTTCGAGTCCTTATAACCGCGCCCGGCGAGTATCGCGCGCGCGCCCTCGGGGTCGAACGGGATGGCGCGAATCGACGGATCGAACGCCCACAAGAGCGGCACGATCGGGCTGGTGCACTCCTGCGCGTAGCCCTGCCACACGGTGCGAATGATCTCGGCGCGGTCGATCGCCATCGTGAGCGCGCGCCGCACCTCGCGGTCGTCGAAGGGCGCGTGCTTCTGGTTCCACGCGACGAAGCTCATGCGCCGCGACGGGACGGTGTGCACGGTCACGTCGGGCCGGCTCTGCCGGATCGACGCCAGGTCGCCCGGCTGCACCGCCTCCAGCAAGTCGATCTCGCCCGCCTTGAGCTGTGCCAGCAGGGTCACCGCGTCGGGGACGAACTTGAACACGACGCGCCGGACCTGCGGCGCGCGTTCCCCCGCGGCACCGACGTAGCGCGGGCTGGCCACGAATTCGATGTACTGGCCCGACTCCCAGCGCGCGAGCGTGTAGGGGCCGTTGCCGACCGGCGCGCGCCCGAAGGGCGACGTCTTGATATCGGCTCGTGGCACCGATCCGAGGAGGTGCTTGGGAAGGACGACGCCGTCGTTGGCGTCCATCAATTGATAGAGGTAGCGTTCCTTGAAATGGAACACCACCGTGCGCGCGTCTTTGACTTCCACGTCGCGAATCTTGGACTTGATGCTCGCACTCGGCCACGCCACCGTGGTGTCGACCTGGACTTCCCAGGTGAAGCGGACGTCGTCGGCCGTGACCGGCTTTCCGTCGGACCAGAGCGCGTCGCCGCGCAAGTGGAACGTCACCGCGAGGCTGTCCGCGCTCCACGTCCACGTCGATGCGAGCTGCGGCTTGAACGACAGGAAGTCGTCCTGCTCTTCGAGGAGCTTCAAGAAAACCAGGCCGGCGATCTGGTGCGCCTCGGAGGCGGTGATGGCGACCGGGTTCAGACTCTTGGGCTCGGCGCGCGTACCCACCACCAGCGTGTGCGCGTCCAGGGCGGGGTCGGCGGCACAGGCCGCGCCAGCGAGCGCAACGAGCATGGCCAGCGCGAGTTGGATCGATCGAATCTTCACGTAGAGAACCGCCTTGTACATGGCCGTGATGGCGGCCAGGAGAAATCCTTCGACCCCGGCCCGCCAGCAGCCTTTGGCGACATAGTACTTGAAGAACACGCCGGCCGGTAGCACGAGCGGGTCGAGCGCGCGCACGGGCCGGCGCGAGGCGCGATCGCGCGCCTCCAGCGTGGTGTACCGATTGAGCCGTTGCACGCTCTCCGCGATGGTCGGGTGCGCGTAGTGATGGAGAGGTGCCGACAAGACGTCCACGCGACCCTCGACGCGGTAGCTCTCGTGCACGGACGCATCGACGACGCTCACGGCGTCCTTGCGAAACAGGCGCAGCTGCGTATCGCGCGCCCACGGCCCCACGTCCATCCACCGCCCGAGGAACTGGTTGCGGCGCCGGATGCGATATCCCGCCGGCGCCTCGGGCGTGCGCGCACTGGCTGCCACCGCCTCGGCGACGGCGAGCGCGAGCTCGGGTGTCGCCTCCTCGTCGGAGTCGACCGCGAACACCCAGTCGTGGCGCGCCTGCGAAAGCGCGAAGCGCCGCTGTTGCGCGAAGCCGGACCACGCGCGCTCAATGACGCGTGCGCCCGCGGCGCGCGCGAGCGCCGCGGTGTCGTCGATGCTCTCCGCGTCGACCACGACGACGTCGGCGGCGAACGCGAGGCTTCGGATGCAGCGCGCCACGATGGATGCGTTGTTCTG
>JAKEHA010000355.1 GCA_022615275.1 Candidatus Latescibacterota bacterium | reverse complement strand
GTTGGGGTTGGGGCAATGGGGAGGAACCCATCCCGTCGATCCCGGGCTCATGTCTCGTCCCCGGCACATCCCGTGCCAGGGACATTCTCGCGGCCACAACCCATAACTATTGGGACGGTATGGACGCCGTGATAGAGTGCCGGTTCGGGCGCGCCCGGAAGGATGCATCGTCGCGGGACCGCCCCCTCAACGCATGAACGTCGTTTGGTTCGCCGAGATCAAGTGGGAGTACCTGCGGACGCGCAAGCAGCAGATCGTGCTGCGTCGTCCGCCCGGCGTCGACGTCGTTTTCTTCGAACCCTACGTTCGCGGGCGCGGGAACCGCTACGACCTGCGCTCGGTCGACGGGATTCGCGCTGCCACCGTGCCCTTCGTCAAGTCCGTCCCCGGTCGCGGGCCGTTGCGCGCGCTGCTCGATAGCGCGCCCGTGCGCCGGGCGGTCGACATGGTCGCGACCCGGCGCGTGCGCGCGCACCTCGACGTGGCCGGCATCCGCCCGGCCGACAGCGTCTTCGTCGTCTCCAACATATACGCCCTCCACGTGGCGCGTGCGCTCGAACCCCGGCGCCTCGTGTACGACTGCAACGATGCACACAGCGACTTTCCCGGCGCTCCCGAATGGGCACGCGCGTATCGCGACGAATCGTTTCGCGCCGCGGACGCGGTGGTGGTGAGCGCCGAGCGATTGCGCGACGACGCCGTGCGCGTGCGCGGTTCGCAAGCGCGTGTGCACGTGATCGGCAACGGGGTCGATTTCGCGGCCTTTCGTCGTGCTGCAGACGCGGCGCGCGGGACCGCCTCCAGCGACGACACCGTGCGCGTCGGCTACCTGGGCGCGATCGCACCCTGGCTCGACTTCGACTTGATCGCGGCCGCCGCGCGCGCGCGCCCGCGCTGGAGCTTCGACTTGGTGGGTCCGGTGCTCGGCGGCGTCGAGATGGACCTGGCTGCGCTGCTCACATTGGGCAACGTGCGTCACCGGCCCGCGGTCCCGCACGAGCGCGTCCCCGAGGTCTTGCTCGATTTCACGGTGGGGATGATCCCGTTTCGGCGCACACCGCTCACGGCCGGTGTGAATCCCAACAAGCTCTACGAGTATCTGGCGGTCGGGCTGCCGACCGTGGCGACCCCGTTCTCGCCCGAGACGGAGCACTACGCGGGACGCCCGGGCGATGCGGACACGGTGGTGGCAACGGCGAAGGACGCCAACGAGATGGTCAAGGCGTGCGAAGCCTTCGCCGCCGCGCGCCGGCAGCCGGGCGCGCGCGTTGGAATCAGCGACCGCGCGGTCGCGATCGCCGCCGCCCACGACTGGAAGACGATCGCCGCGCAATTCTGGCGCGTGATCGGCAACGTGTGAGCGCCGTTTGACTCGCGCCGAGGACTTCCCTCCGCTCTCACGTCCTCGCTCGCGTCTGATTCGCAATCATGGCTCGCTGCGGAAGTTCGCGTCGGGAACCATCGGTTCTCGCCTGGATCTACGCCAGCTCTGCGACCAGCGCCTTCAAGAACTTCCAGTAGGTCGCGACCGACGGGATGTTGACGCGTTCGCTCGGTGAATGCGGCGACTCGATCCACGGTCCGATCGACACCATGTCCATTCCCGGCAGCATCTCGCCGAGAACACCGCATTCCAGTCCGGCGTGCACCGCCTTGAGCTCCGCTTTCTCGCCTAGCGCGCGTTCGTGGACGCGCTGTGTCGCCGCCAGCACCTCCGACTTGAGGTTGGGCTTCCAGCCCGGGTAGGCCTCGTTCTCGTCCACCGTGCCTCCCGCCAGCTCCGCGATCGCGCGCACGCGATCGCGCAACGCGACCAGCGCCGACTTGATCGAGCTGCGAACGCTCACCAGGACCCGGATCGCGTCCTCGTCGGTATGCACGGCGGCGAGGTTGTTCGATGTCTCGACCAGGCCCGGGACATCGAGGCTCATCGCGGCGACACCGTGGGGCAGCGCGAGCAAGGCCGCCATCACGCGGCGCTGCGAGGACGCATCGAGCACGCGCCGCTTCTTTTCTTCGGTTGGAGACACCGTGACCGTCAGCTCGGGGTCGGCCGCGCCCAGCTCGCCGGCGATGGCCGCGGCTTCTTCCCGCACCGCTTTCGCGAACGCGTCCGCGCCGGCCGCATCGAGCGCCACGGTCGCGAAGGCTTCGCGCGGAATCGCGTTGTGTGCGCTCCCCCCTTCGATCGCCGCCAGGTACGCCTTCGACGCGCTCGCGCCGCCGCGCAGGCAACGCGCGAGCGCCTGAATCGCGTTCCCGCGCTGGAGCACGATCTCCATGCCCGAGTGACCCCCGCGCAAACCGGTCACGCGCACGTCGAAGAACTTCGCACCCGCGGGTGCGTCCGTCCGCGTCACCGGAATCTTCATCTCGCCGTTGCCGCCGCCGGAGCACCCGATGTAGATCGCGTTCAACTCTTCCGTGTCGAGATTCAAGAGGCGCCGGCCGCGCACCATGGACGGGTCGAGTTGCATCGCGCCCGTGAGGCCCGTCTCTTCGTCGACGGTAATGAGGATCTCCAGCGGTCCGTGGACCGCTTCCGGGTCGTCGACGATCGCCAGCGCCGACGCGAGGCCGATGCCGTTGTCCGCGCCCAGCGTGGTGCCCTTGGCGTAGAGCCAGTCGCCCTCGATTCGCAATTGGATGGGGTCGCGCGAAAAATCGAACGTCACGTCCGCGTTCTTCTCGCACACCATGTCCATGTGGGCCTGCAGCACCAGAATCGGCGCCTTCTCGTGGCCTTTGCTGGCCGGCACCGACACGACCGTGTTCCCCACCTGGTCGACGCGGGTCTCGAAGCCGCGCTCGCGCGCCCACGCGAGCAGGTGCTCGCGAATCTTCTCCTCGTGCTTGGACGGGCGCGGGACGCTACGGATACGGTCGAAATGTCG
The DNA here is from genome assembly GCA_022615275.1 of Candidatus Latescibacterota bacterium. GTDB lineage: Bacteria > Krumholzibacteriota > Krumholzibacteriia > WVZY01 > JAKEHA01 > JAKEHA01. The sequence goes on along the minus strand of JAKEHA010000355.1, from coordinate 6,138 downwards.
CCACAGATGGCGCGGTTCGAGTTCGGTGATCATAGAGCGCTTCCTTCGGTGAAAAAAAGCGCGCCCGCGATCGACCATGACCGCGGGCGCACCGACTATCGAGACGAAATAAACATCAAAACGGGTCCGGGACCTCGACCTCGGTCGTGGTCACGATCTGAATCGCCAGCCACGCCCTCCAGTCGAAAATCATCGGGTCTGCCGGTGTGGGAACGGGACTGATGGTGCCGTGCAGTACTTCGAACTCCAGCACCGGATTCGCGCCCGCCCGGAAATCATCGAGCGCTGTATTGACCACGGCCACCCCACCCGCCTCCAGCGGCGCGGCAATCTTTTGTCCGAGCGCCGCTTGAACGGATTGCGACGTGTAATTCACGATCACGGTGGAGGTCCCGCCCAAGTCGACGCGCCGCACGCTGATCGTGCCCGAAACGACCCAGTCATGTGACTGGCCGAACGACGTCACGCCGTAGTGCACCGACGTCACGAACGCGTCGTCGATGTCGTCGAGTGTCAGCTCGTTGTCTTCCAGGATCTTGCGAATCTCGTCCGCGACGTCGATGAACGCCGTCTCGGCTTCGTCGGCGCCGTCCTCGTTCTCCGAGAAGTCCGCAAAGGTCTCGCCGGTGAACACGATCTCGAGCACCTTGTCCTCGAGGCACCCCGGGACCGAGAGCGCGACCAGGCCGATCGCAGCCAGAATCATGATTGCTGTCTTCTTCATTGTCGTCACGCTCCTTTACTGACGGCCCAGGTTGCCCAGGGCGAGTCCGAATGAGAAATTGCTGACGTCCGAAAAACTGTAATCCGCCCACACCTGACCGGCGACGAAGTTCAGGCCCGCGCCGAGGGTGAAGCGGAACGAGTTCTCCGCTTCCATCGAAACCGCGACTGGCTCATCGTTGGTGTCGGAGTACTGGACGTCGAGGTCGAGGCTCTCCCACTGCACGACTCCGTAGGGCTCGAAGGTGGCGAAACCCACCGGCATGCGTTTGCTCGCCTGCGCCTGGATGTTCAGCGCGGACGAATCGACGAACGGATTGCCGAGGTCGTTCTCGCCCACCTCAAAGGTCTGATACAGCAGGCCGACCGCGATGTCGAAGCTCGGATTCTCACCCATGTACTGCGAGATGCTGTGGCGTCCGCCGATGCCGAACATGTCGATCTTGCCGACGTCGGCGTCGCCCTGGTCATAGGCGACCCAGCGGACCACGGCCTCGGTGCCGGCCAGCGACGAGAGCCGCAGCTGCGGCACCGCCAAGCCGAACGAGTTCAACTGCAAGCCGCCCGGAAACGCGAACTGCGCGCCGCCGGTGCCGTCGACGACGACTGCACTACCGTCTCCCACGACGGTGGGGACTTCGACCTGCGTGGTCGGATCGAAGCCGGACTCGGTGGTGGCCAAGAACTTCTTGTCCGCGTCCTCGAAGAACAGACCCATCACGGGTACTTCGAGTCCGATATGGAAACTGGTCTTGGGAATATACGCGGAGTAACCAAACGCGCTGTTAAGGGTGGCGCCGATCGCGTTGGCGAGCGGTTGCAGATAGCCGATTGCGTTGTCACCCGTGTACACGGAAATCTGGTTCTGGACCGTGCCGTCGTCGTCCGCGGTTACTACCCCGGGCACAGCAACGAAGACGAGCGCGATCAGAGCCCAGAGTGCACCGCGGGTTCGGGAATGCGGGTGCATACGGTCTCCTTTCAGCGAGGTGGAAGATGCGATGGTAGGACACGCAGGAGGATACACCCGGCACAAGGAAAATTGCAATCGGGACGGCGGCGACCGGCGCGGGCCGCCTGAAGGCGGCTAGCCTTGCGCGCGGGCGCGCATCACCATGGGCTGGCCGGTGGCCGCGACCACGCTGCGCCACAGGTAGCTCTCGGGGTGGATCTTCTTGCGCCCACGTACGGTCAGCGGGATAGGAACGTGCGTATAGATGCCGTGCCACAATCCGATGACCACGTCGGTCTTGCCCGCCAGCCCGGCGTGGACCGCGTTACGACCCAGGTTGTCGCAGAAGATGGCGTCGCCGGCGTTGGCCTTGACGCTTCGGATCATGTAACTGGGATCGATGTACTTCATGCCGAACATGTGCCCGCGCTTGCGCAGGTAATTGGCGATCTCCTCGCGTAGGAAGATGCCGATGTCGCGCGGAACGACGTTGCCGGAGGCGTCCATTTCACGCGAGCGGTCGGGGAAAAATTGTTGACCGGCGCCCTCGGCGACCACGATCACGGCGTGCCCGTGTTTCATCAATCGCCGCTCCAGGCCATCGAGGAAGCCTCCCTCGCCGTGCAGGTCGAAGGGGACTTCGGGCACCAGGCAGAAGTTCACCTGCATGCTGGCGAGGCTTCCGTACGCGGCGATGAAGCCGGAGTCGCGCCCCATCACCTTGACCAGCCCCACGCCGTTGACGGTCCCGATCGCTTCCACGTGCGCTCCGTCGACCGCCTGGCGCACGACTTCCACCGCGGTGTCGAAACCGAAGGTCTTGTAGACGAACGGAATGTCGTTGTCGATGGTCTTCGGGATGCCGAGGATCGCGATCTTGGCGCCCCGCCTCTCGACTTCTTCCCAGATCGCGTGCGCGCCGCGCAAGGTCCCGTCGCCGCCGATGCAGAACAGGATGTCGATCCCGAGCGACTGGATGTAGTCGACCATCACGGGGACGTCCTCGGCCCCGCGCGAGGTGCCCAGGACCGAGCCGCCTTCGTTGTGGATGGTGCGAATGAGCTCGTAGGTGAGTGCCACCGGCTCGTAGCCGCGCGCGGGGTTCATCCCGCGGTAGCCGAATTTGAATCCGAGGATATCGCGCACGCCGTACTGGAACGTCATCTCCAGTACCATGGACCGGATCACGTTGTTGACGCCGGGCGAGAGACCGCCGCAGGTCACAACGCCCACGCGCGTCTTCTTGGGGTCGAAGTAGAGCGCCTCGCGGGGCCCCGCGCGCTCGAGGAAGAGGTGCGAATCGAAGTCGGCGTCTTTCTCGCCGGCCACCTTGTAGAGCACGCGCGTTCCATCGGGGACGAAGTGCGCAAGCCCGTCTCCGACGTGGGTCGAGAGGGTCAGCGGTGAGGGCACCTTGCGTTCGCCCAGCGTGCGCGTGACGAGTTGTTCGGGGGTCAGTCGACTGGCCATGCCTTCGCTATAGATAGAGGAAGACCGGCCATTGCGTCCAGCGCCATTTCGTGCGCCGCTACGGCGCGACGATGCGCCACACCTGCGCGACCAGGAAGCACACCACCAGCCCCATCACGACCGGGAGCAACGCGGCCAGCGTCGTCCACCGGCGCGAGCGCGTTTCTTTGTAGATGGTGAAGATGGTCGTGCTGCACGGGTTGTGCAGCAGGCTGAACAGCATGAGATTGACGCCGGTCAGCACCGTCCACCCACCCGCGTGCAAGAGCGTCGAGACGTCCGCGATCGAGTCGAGCTCGAACATGACGCCCGAACCCGAGCCCACGCCGGCAATGCCCGCGGTCATCACCGTCAGCATCAAGATGGTCGGGATGATGATCTCGTTGGCCGGAATCGCCACGATGTAGGCCAAGAGAATGACGCCGTTCAATCCGATCAAGAGCCCGAACGGGTCGAACGCGCTCACCAGGTGCTGCGCGACGCTCGTGCCCCCCACGTGGATGTTCCCGGAGAGCCAGATCACCGCACCGGCCGGGGCCGCGAACACCACCGCGCGCCACAAGACGATCAGCGTGCGATCGATGATGGACGTGTACAGCGTGTGCCAGAACCGCGGCGGACGATAGGGCGGCAGCTCCAAACTGAACGACGACGGTTCGCCCTTCAATACCGTGCGCGACAGGAGCCACGACACGACGAAGGTCATCGCCACGCCCAGCACCGCGATCGTCACCACCGCACCCGCCGAAACCAGCCCCGAGAGATGGGCCGGCACCAGGCCGCCGACGAAGATGGTCGCGATCAAGATCTGCGTGGGCCAGCGCCCGTTGCACAACGCGAAGTTGTTCGTGATGATCGCGATCAAGCGCTCGCGCGGGCTGTCGATGATGCGCGTCGCCACCACACCGGCCGCGTTGCACCCGAAGCCCATGCTCATCGAGAGCGCCTGCTTGCCGTGGGCGCCCGCGCGCTTGAACAGGCCGTCCAGGTTGAACGAAACGCGCGCGAGATAACCGAAGTCCTCGAGCAGCGTGAACAACGGGAAGAAGATCGCCATGGGCGGCAGCATGACCGACACCACCCACGCGGTCGCGAGGTAAACACCGTCGAAGAGGAAACCCGACAGCCAGGCCGGCATGTGGATCGCGCCGCCCAGCGAATGCAGCCATGGGTGGACCTTTCCGATCAGCAGGTCGGCGAGCATCCCCGAGGGCACGTTGGCGCCCGCGATGGTGAGCCAGAAGACTACGGTCAGAATCGCCAGCATGATCGGGAAACCGAGCAGGCGGTGCGTCACCAAGTTGTCGATGGTGCGATCGAGATCGAAGTGCGGTTTTTCGCCCTCGATGGTGGCGCGATCCGCGATGCGCGCGGCCTCCGTGTAGAGGTCCTCCGTCAGCGAGTCATGGAAATCGGCGCCGATCTTCCAGCGCAGCGCGCGCGCGGTTTCGATCACGCGCGTCACCGCGGCCTCGGAGGCCGGGACTTCCGAGCCGACCGCGCGCGCTCCCGCCGCGGTGGGGACGCCCGGTGTGGTCAGCTCCACCAATTCGCCCGAACGAAGCGCACCTTCCAAGTGCGCGTCGCCGTCCAGCAATCGCAGCGCGACCCAGCGCGCGTTGGAGAGGCCCGGAAACGCGCCCCCGACGGCCTCCGCAAGTTCCGCGACCACGCGCTCGGCCTGCCGAGAGCGGCGCGCGAGTCGATAGGGCTTACACACGATCTCGCCGGAGGCCACCTGGGCCACGGTCGACAGCAGCTCGTCGATGCCGCGCCGGCTGCGCGCCACCGTGGGGACAACGGGTACGCCGAGATCGCGCGCGAGGCGACGATGGTCGATGCGCCGGCCGTGGCGCTCGGCTTCGTCGATCAGGTTCAAGCACACCACCGCGCGGTCCGTGATCGAGAGCACCTGCAGGACGAGGTTCAAATTACGCTCGAGGTGCGACGCATCGACCACCACCACGGTGACGTCGGGGCGCGCGAACAAGATGAAGTTGCGCGCGATCTCTTCGTCCACGGTCGTGGAGAGGAGTGAATAGGTTCCGGGGAGGTCGACCAGCTTGTAGCGGCGCCCGTCGAGCGCGAAGCCGCCCTCGGCGCGCGCCACCGTCTTGCCGGGCCAGTTGCCGGTGTGTTGACGCAGCCCGGTAATCGAATTGAACACCGTGCTCTTGCCGGTATTGGGATTCCCCGCCAGAGCCACGACATAGTCGAACTTCTCCATGTCGAGCCCGAGTTTGACGAGGTTGCCGACGTGGTGCTGGCAGCCCGCGCATGCGCTGGGCGAAGTCTGGGTTTGATTACTCATTCTGATTCCCCTTCGAGGAGACCGGCGCGGACCGCGCCGCGGTCATGAACTTCATCGTTCCCGGCCACGCGCACGACGCCGATCATGCTCGCCTGCTCCTCGCGCAACCCGATCACGGTTCCCCGCACCTGGTAGGCGGAGAGCCCGCCCGTCAAACCGCGCCGCTCGAGGCGAACGCGGGTCCCCGGAACGATGCCGAGGTCCATCAGTCGCCGTCTCTCGATGCCGCGACAGGCGGGACTCAAGCGCACGACGTCGCCGGATTCCCCGGGGCCCAGCGACGCGAGCGTGTCGACGGGACCGCTCGCGGGCTCTTCGATTTCGATGCGTCGAATCGACACGTTCTGCGCCACCAGCGGCGCCAGCACGATGCGGCGGCCGTCGGTTTCCAGCTCGATGCGCTGCTCGCCCTTCGATTCGACGCGCACGACCATCCCGGGATAGACGCCGAGTGCCACCAGTTGCGCGTACACGACGCGCGGCTCGTCCTCGACGTGGGCCACCATTGCGCGCTCGCCCTCGGCCAGCGACGTCAGCGGAAGCACTTCCTCGTCGAAGACGGCGCCGTCCGCGGTCGGAATGGGATCGCCATGGGGGTCGAAGCGCGGATTCCCCAGCCGCGCGGACAACGCGTCCGCATCCTCGCGCGAGAGCTTGTGCTCCTTCCGCTCGGCGCGTTCGT
>JAKEHA010000077.1 GCA_022615275.1 Candidatus Latescibacterota bacterium | reverse complement strand
CTTGGGCGAGCGAAAGCCCGGTCAACGTCGCGATGCGATACGGCGAGCCGACCGCCATCATGACGCCGGTCGTGACCGCGGCCTTGAGACCGATCGCGGCCACCGTAATGAGCAGCACCGCGACCAGGTGATCCCTTACGTAGCCGGCGTCGAGCAACATGCCCATCGACACGAAGAAGAAGCTCGAGAACACGTCGCGAAACGGAAGCACGTTCTCGAGCGCGCGATGGCTGTGCTCCGAGTCCGAGAGAATGAGCCCGGCGAGGAACGCGCCCAGCGCGAGCGACAGGCCCGCCAGCGACGTCAGCCACGCCACGAAGAAGCACAGCACACCGATCGACAAGAGGAACAACTCGTTGCTCTGGGTACGCGCGATGCGCGTCAGCATACGCGGCACCAGCCGCGGCGCGGCCAGGCCGATCGCGAGCCAGATGACGGCCACTTTGACTATCAGGATTCCGACTTCGCGCCACAGGTTCTCCGCGTCGACACCGGCCAGGAACGGAATCACGAGCATCATGGGGACGAACGCGATGTCCTGGAAGATGAGGATCGCCATCGCGCCCTTACCGTGCGGGCTGTTGAGTTCCGAACGCTCTTGCAGGAGACGGAGAATGATGGCCGTGCTCGAAAGCGACGCGATCAGGCCCGCGAGGATCGCTTGCTGCGGCGCCACGCCGGCGACGAGGCAGCAGCCCGTGACGGCCAGCGCGGTGAACGCCACCTGCAGCGGTCCCCCTACGAAGAAGAGCCGCTTCACGTGGCCGATGGACGCGATCGAGAACTCGAGACCGATGGTGAACAGAAGAAAGATCACGCCGATCTCGGCCAGCATCTCGACGGCGTCGATCTCGGTGGTCAGTCCCAGTCCGTGCGGCCCGGCGATGACACCGGTGAGAATGAGGCCGACCACGGTGGGAATGCGCAGGCGGTGACACGCGAGCGCCACCGCCACCGCGAGGCCGAACATGACGACGATGTCCTTGAGGAGCAGCATCTGCACGCAGGCATTCTAGTCTCATTGCATCCCATCGCTCCACGGTTTATTCTGTGTGCATGCGCGTCCTCTTCGTATGCATCGAAAACTCGTGCCGGAGCCAGATCGCGGAGGCCTTCGCGCGCATGCACGGCCCCGGGGTGGAGGCCTACAGCGCGGGCTCGAAGCCCTCGGGTAAGGTAAACGAGAAGGCGATCGCGTCCATGCGCGAGATCGGCTACGACCTCGCGACGCATCGATCCAAGGGGCTGGACGAGATTCCACCGGGTCCCTACGACGCGGTGGTGACGATGGGGTGCGGCGACGCGTGTCCGTGGGTGCCGGCGAAGCGGCGCGAGGACTGGGCGGTTCCCGACCCCAAGGAGATGGACGCGGACGCGTTTCGCGAGGTCCGCTTCGAGATCGGACGTCGCGTGGACGCGCTGCTCAGTAGTCGGTGAGTGCTTTGGGCTTGATCGCGACGCGCAACGCGTTGACCACCGCGAACACGTCGATCGCTTCCTGCGTGATCGCCCCCGCGACCGGCGGAAGGTAGCCCGCGGCCGCGAACAGCATCCCCACCACACTCAACACCATTCCGCCCACCGCGCTCTGCAAGGCGATCGTGCGCATGCGATGGCCGATGTGCATCAGCTCGTCCACGCGCGCGAGCGAGCTGTCGAGGATCACGGCCCCCGCGGCCTCGGTGGTGATGTCGCTTCCCTGCCCGAACGCGATGCCGACCGTGGCCGCGGTCAGCGCGGGCGCGTCGTTGATGCCGTCGCCGAGGAACACCGTGTTGGCGTGCTTGGTAGCCTCGCGCACGAGCGCGAGCTTTTGCTCCGGACTCTGGCCGGCGTGGACCTCCTTGATGCCGACTTTGTCCGCGAGATAGCGGACCTCGGACTCGCGGTCGCCGGAGATCAGCATCACGCGCTCGAACCGGTGCTTGCGAGCAAGATGGGATATGAACGGCACACCGTCTTCGCGCGGCTCATCGCGAAAATGAAACGTCGCCGCGTAGCCCTCGTCGATCAGGACGACGCACTCCATGCCGCCCGCGAGCGGCGGCAGACGATCGGTTTCGTCCGGATGCTGCGCGGTGAATCCCCTACGGCTCGTCACCTGGATCCGCTTTCCGTCGACGACGCCGCGCAACCCCTCGCCGGGCCGCTCGCTTACCTCTTGCGCGTCGCGTAGCGGCGCGCTCCGCGTCTTCGCACTCTCGATGACGGCGGCTGCGAGCGGGTGGCGCGAGTAGCGCTCGAGGCTACCCACCAGCGAAAGCACCTGACCGCTGTCCACGCCCTCCGCAGCCACGATCTCGGTCAGCTTGGGCTGGCCGTACGTGAGCGTCCCGGTCTTGTCGAACATGGCGATGCGACAGGTGCCGATCTTTTCCAGGATCGCGGGATCCTTGATGATGATGCCGCGCCGCGCGGCCAGCGAGATGGAGCCGATGATCGCGACCGGGATCGCGATCAACAAGGGACACGGCGTTGCGACGACCAAGACGCTCAAGAAGCGAATCGGGTCGCCGGTGGCCGCCCACGCCGCCAGCGCGATCCCGACCGCGACCGGCGTGTACACCGCGCCCAGCTGGTCGCCCAGGCGGCGCAGCTTCGGCCGCCGCTGCTCCGACTCGCGCATGACCTGCATGATCTTCGCGTAGCGCGAGTCGATCGCGCGCCGGTCGGCGCGAATGGTGAGCGCCGACTCCGCGTTGATGGCACCCGACAACACGCTCGAGCCGGGCACTTTCGACATCACGTAGGGCTCGCCCGTCAGGTACGACTCGTCCATGGATCCGTGGCCTTCGATGACGGTGCCGTCGACCGGGCTGATCTCGTGCGGGAAGATCACCACCGTGTCGCCGACCGCGACCTCGTCGAGCGCGACGTCGCTCATGTCGCCGTCGCGCTTGACGTGCGCGACCGACGGCACGCGTCGCGCGAGCCCGTTCAACACCGACGAGGCGTTGCGCACCGCGTAACTCTCGAGCGCCTCGCCGCCGGAGAGCATGAGCACGACCAGCGTGCCGGCGAGATACTCGCCCAGGATCACCGAGGTGACGATGGAGATGCCCGCGAGGAGGTCGGAGCTGAACTGGCGTCGCAGGAGGTTGCGCGCGAGTCCCGCGACCAGCGGCAGGCCGCCGATGAGGAGCGCCGCGATGAGCGGCAGCTCGTACGTGGGCGTCCCGCGCACGTCGCCGCTCACACGCAGCGCGTACCGCATGACGAGGTGCATCACGATCGCGACGATCGCGAGCAGCGCAATCAAGCTCTCGATGGAGAAACGCGAGGACGTGCTACGGGCGGCCTTGGCGGCGTCCGCCATTCGTTACTCCTGGAGCTCGGCCGGAATCGGGTGCTCCGCGTTGGGCAGGTCGTTGGTGATGGCGGCGATCCACCAGCGTCCGTCCTTCTTGACGAGCTCGATGCTGTCGACGCCGCGCGAGGGCGGTTTGGACGAATCGGACAAAGACGCTTCGTAAAGGACGAAGACGTTCGCGATGTCGCGAAAGACGCGGGGTTTGAGCACGATGATCTTCTCGGAGAAGCCGCGCTCCTTGACGCGCGCCTTCTCGTTCCACGCGATGAAGTCGTCGATCCAGCCCTGTACGTCGAACACCTGCGTGGCCTCCTTCGAGACGCGCAGCACGATGACGGCTTCGGGAAGAAAGAGAGCGCGCGCCGCCTCCCAGTCCGTCTCCTGCCCTTTCTCGACGGTGACGAGGCGATAAAGCTCGCGCACCACACCCTCGGCGCTCAAGAACGGCGTGGGCGGCGGCGAGTCGGCGCGGACCGCGAGCGGTGACACCAACAGCGCCAACCCGAGCGCGAGCTTGGCGGCAATCTTCCGGACCGTGGTTACGTTGCGAAGCGTCGTGGGCATTTCGAGTATCCTTTCGAGATGGTTGCCGGTGATCTTCGACTCGCTGAACTGTTTTCGGCGCAGCCAGTACAACTCGCGGTCGTAGAAATGGAAGCCGCCTTCGTCGTCGTCGGACAGCGCCAGAACTTTTTTCTTCGCCGCGCTCGCCGGCGCGTCGTCGAGGAATCCAATGTAGAGCGCGTGAGCCCCCGCGATGTCGGCGGATTTGAACGGCCTATAGTTCGCAACCGCCGTCACCTCGGCGGAACTGCGCACGAACGTTTCGACCGGATAGCCTAGCTTGCGCTGCAGGTGGTCTTCGATTCTCTTCTCTATCGCCTTTGCATTTTTGGAGGGCGCCTCGAAGATCACGTTGCCGCTCGCGATGACGGTTTCGACTTCCGAGAAGTCGAGCGCCTCGAAGTGCCGGCGCAGGGCCTCCATCTTGACCACGTGGCCGCCGACGTTGATGGCGCGGAGAAACGCGACGTAGCGGGGCATTTCCACCTACCTTGGGTCTACGCGTTCGACATGTTCAAGACCAGGATAATCCAGGCGTGCGCCTCGGCGCCAGCACAGGTTGCATTGCGGACTTGCACCGTCGCGGGACGTCCATTACCATGTTCGCGGCAATGGAGTCTGCCGTCTCGCTGCGCGAGAAAACCG
>JAKEHA010000354.1 GCA_022615275.1 Candidatus Latescibacterota bacterium | reverse complement strand
GAGCGAGACCACCTCGCAGAAGGTGTTATAGCCGCCCATCGCGACGACGCCCGCGGCGCGCGCCACCAGCGTCTCGAGCTGGCCGTGGAAAGTGATCGCATCGACGCGCTTCAGCCGCGCGGCGCGGTCCATGAACTCGGCCTGGCGCTCGGCCTGCATGAACGGCCCGAGCACGAGCAGCGCCGGGTACGGCAGCAGCGGGTCGTGCTCGTAGGCGCGCAGCACCCATTCGACCAGGCCCTCGCCGTCGCCGCCGCCGCCGGTGGTGACGAGGAGAAACGGCCGGTTCACCATCTCGGGCAGGCGCGGCGGCGCGCCGTGCGTCGGCACCTCGCGGTGCAGGTAGCCGGTGTAGACCATCTTCTTGCGCACGCTGGTCGGCAGCGAGATGCCTTCCAGCGGATCGCAGATCTGCGGCAGGCCGTACACCCAGAGCTCGTCGTAGAACTCGCGCAGCGCCGGCAGCACCTTCTTCCGCTGCCACTCGGGCTCGAGGAGCCGCGGCTCGTCCATCACGTCGCGCAGCCCGAGGATCAGGCGCGCGAGCGTGGTCTTGCCGCACCCCGGCGGACCCCACAGGATCATCGACTGCGTGATCTCGCCGGCCTCGAGGGTCGCGCGCAGGAGCGTCCCCGGCCCCACGATGCTCTCCTGTCCCACGAACTCGTCGAGCGTGCGCGCGCGCACGCGGTCCGCGAGCGGTGTGACACGCGACGGAGTCGCGTCGGGAGGAAGCAAATCGAGCGGTTCAGTCATATAGAGGCGTACGGAGGCGGTTTCCGCGACCGGCGCGCTGTCGCGCGCCGCCTATTTGTAGACGGGCTTGCGGTCGAAGCGATGGTGGGCCCGGATGTGGCGCACGGTCCCGGACTTGCTACGCATCACGATCGAGTGCGTCACGGCCCCGCCGGTCACGAACTGGACGCCCCGCAAGACCTCGCTGTTGGTAACCCCGGTGGCCGCGAACATCGCGTTCTCGCCGCGCACGAGGTCGTCCGCGCGCAGCACCCGGTCCTTGCGCGCGAATCCGGCCGCGCGCAACGCCTCCGCTTCCTTGTCGTCGCGCGGGTGGAACTGCGCCTGCATGTCGCCGCCGACACACTTGAGCGCCGCCGCCGCCAGCACGCCCTCCGCGCTGCCGCCCACCCCCATCACGACGTCGATGCCGCTGGTCGCGACCGTGGTGGCCAGCATCGCGGTCAAGTCACCGTCCGAGATCAACTCGATGCGCGCGCCGGCGGAACGCACTTCGTCGATCAGCGCGCGGTGCCGGTCGCGATCGAGGATGCACACGGTCAGGTCCTCGACGTAGCAGCGCTTCGCTTCCGCGATGCCGACCAAGTTGTCGAGCGCGCTGGCCTTGATGTTGATGCACCCGGCGGCTTCGGGACCCACCGCGATCTTGTTCATGTACGGGACGGGCGGGGCGAGGAACGAATCGGGGCTGGAAACGGCGATGGTGGCGATGGCGTAGGGACGGCCGAAGGCGACCGACTCGATCGATTGCAGCGCGTCGACGGCGACGTCGACCTCGGGGACGTCGCCCGACTTGGCGTGACCTTTGCGCGCCGGCGCCGCCGGTGTGCTTTCCGCGTCGCCGATGACGACCCGCGCGTTCATCTTGATCGAGCGCATCACCACCGCGACCGCCTCGCGCGCCGCACGATCCGCCGCTTCGCCGTCGCCCTTTCCCATCCAGCGCGACGACGCGAGCGCAGCGGCTTCGGTCACGCGGACCAGCTCGAGGGCGAGGTTGCGTTCCATCGGCTGGGAGCGCCCGCGGTCAGGCGAGGGGTCCGGTCGGCCCCGTCTCCGTCCCCGCGGCGGTGACATCGGGCTTGCGCGCGGCCAGTGTCTTGTTCAGCTCGCGCGCCATCTGGTACTGGTGGAACGCGAACACGAACGGAAACAGCGGGTACGCCAGTCCGAACGTCAGCGGATACGCGATCAACGTGACGACGAAGGTGATGAAGAACCAATTCCACTGGCCGAGGTAGATGTAGCCGACGGGACCCATCAGAATCCACGACAGCACGAAGCCCAGGAAACCCGCGAGCCCGGGACTCTTGACCTCGCTCAGAGGCCGGATCCGGGTCCATTCGCTGCCCTCGAGCGCGGCCGAGACGGAGCTGCGGATGCGGCGCCCGCAGTGCGGGCACAACTCCGACTTCTCATCCACTTCGCGGCCGCAATACTTGCAGTACATGGCTACCACCTTCGCAAATCAAGAACGTCGGGCATCCATGCGGTTCTACGGCGGGCAAACACCGATTGTTACTGTCCGAATGCGGAAAGATTGGCTTTCGCGGTGGCGTTCGCGGGGTCGATCTCCAGCACCCGCCGCCACTGGGCCTTGGCGTCCGGCAGCATACCACTTTCCGCGAGAACGACGCCATAGTTATTGAGCACGGACGGGTCCTCGGGGGATTGGGCGGCGGCTCGCTGCAGGTAGTCGCGCGAGCGCGCGAGGTCGCCCTGGCCGCGCCACGCCATGCCCACGATCGCAAGCGCCTCGCCGAGGGTGGGCGGCATGCGATCGATGCGCGGGTCGGTGCGCGCGACCTTGCCCGACTCGACCTCGGCCGCGAAGCCGGACAAGCCCTCGATCGCTTCGTCGAAGCGCGACAACGCGACCAGCGCGCGCGCGTGGTAGACTGTGTCGCTCCACTTCCCCCCGTCGCCCGCGACCAGCGTCTCGAACTCCCGCGCGGCACTCTCGTGGTTCCCGGTGCGCAGGTAGTGTCGTGCGAGGTTGCGCCGGTATTCGTTCTGTTTGCGCCCGCCGGTGGCGACCGCATGGACAAAATACGGTTCGGCGGCCGCGTTATCGCCCGCGCGCTCGAGCGCGAGCGCGTAGTTGTTGCAAAAGTCGCCGTCGTGCTTCTTACCCAGCGAGTCCGCCTTGCGGAACGCCTCGACCGCGGCTTCGTCATCGACGCCGGTCAACCCGATGGCGACGGCGGCCACGAAGTCGGGATTGTCGGGCTCCAGCTCGCGCGCCGCGCGCCACTGTGGGAGCGCTTCCTTGGTTCGACCCAACTCGTGCAGCGCGAGACCGTAGTTGTAGTACACGAGTGGATCGCCGTCGGCGTACTTCAGCGCGATCTCGAATTCGGTGAGCGCGCGGCCGGTCTTCCCGTTCTCCATGAGCAGTGTGCCCAGCTTGAGGTGGGGCCGGTAATCGCCGTAATCGACCCGGATCGCCTGCTCGTAACTCTTCACCGCGCTGGCGAAATCACCGAGTCCCCGGTGGGCATCGCCCAGCATCACGAGCGCTTGGTCGTCCTTGGGCTCCGACTCGAGGTAGGTTTCGAGAGAGCGTACCGCCTCGGCGTATTCCCCCGCGCCGATCTGGAGCGACGCGCGTCGTTTGACCGCGTTGAGCTCG
>JAKEHA010000076.1 GCA_022615275.1 Candidatus Latescibacterota bacterium | reverse complement strand
GTAGTGGTACTGCCCCGCGTGCTCGCCGAACTCTTCGCCGTGATCGGAGGTGAACACCACGATCGTATTGCCGCGGTCGGTGACTTTGAGCAAATCGTCGATGTAGTAATCCGTGTACGCGATCTCCGCGTCGTAGCGATCGACGTCGCGCGGGCCGAACGCGTACTGCGGGTGCTCCAAGTACGCGAAGTGCGGGTCGAAGTAATGCACCCACACGAAGTACGGCTCCTTCAGATTGCGCATCCCGCGCAGCGCGATCTCGGTCAAGTCCTGCGAGGTCATGATCTCGTGCGGGTGACCGACATTGAGCACGGACGAGTCGAAGGTCAAGAACCCTTCGCCCATGCCGTAGGTCGGCGTCAGCATGATGTGGCTCACGAAACCGTAGGTATCGTACCCGCGCTCGCGCAGGATCTCGGGAAGAGTGGGAAGCGACGCGTCCAGGGTCCAGTGGAAATCGACGGCGCCGTGGTCCTTCGGGTATCGCCCCGTGAAGATGGTCGCGACCGAAGGCAGCGTCCAACCGCTGACACTGACCGCGTTCGAGAACACCACGCCTTCGCTCGCCAAGCGATCGACGGCCGGGCTCACGCGCCGCGCGTTGCCGTTGTAACCCAAGCGGTCGGGCCGCAGCGTGTCGACCGTGATCAGTACCAAATTGGGCGGCTTCTTTTCGCGCGTGCACGAGCCCACGAACACCGCGAGGAACAAAAGTACAGCAACGAAGCGTCGTGAGATCACGCGGTGCTCCGGAGTTTTGCCGCATCGAAGCCCTCGAAGATCACGTTATCGCAGAACTCGAGTGCGCGCAGCGCTTCTTCCAGCGACCGCGCCGTCCATCCCAGCACAGGCCGGCCCGCCTTGCGCGCGCGCGTCACCGGTTCGAACGGCAGCAGGCGGATGTCGTAGCCGATGAAATCCGGCTCGCACGCTTCGATATCTTCGAGATTCTGCAATCGACGACGCGTGGCCTCGTCGACCGGTTCGAAACGAAAATCGCCCGCTAGCAGCCCGCGCGTCACCGCCGGCGCCGTATCGCGCCACCACCGCACCGTTCCCGGATTGAACGACTGGATCGCGAACGGTCCGACGTAGCCCTCCAGCGCCGCCACCGTGGCCGCTTCCAAGGCACCCACCTCGCCTTCGTTCTTGATCTCGATCAAGAGCGGTGTCGCACCCGCGATCAGATCGAGCACGTCATGCAGCAAGGGAATGCGCGCATCTTCGCGCTTGGGATCGTCGCCCATGGAGGCGCCGAGCAATGTCAACGACGCCAGGTCCTCCGACGTGCGCGCGGCGATGGGACCCGAGGCATTCGTCAGTCGGTCCAACTCGCGGTCGTGGAACACCACCACTTCGCCGTCGGCCAGCAAGCGCACATCGAGTTCAATTGGATAACCCGCGCGCGCCGCCGCCCAAAACGCCGGCAGCGAGCTCTCCGCGATCGCGTGCGCGACATCGTGCAGCCCGCGGTGCGCGATAGGACGATGGAGCAACCAGTCGGGGATTCGGCTCATCCTTCCCCCTCCTCCATCGGGTCCATGCCCTTGACGTACATCATGCCGGTCGGTTGCGACATGCCGCCCTTGGGTTCGATGGTGACCGCGAACCCGACGATGTGGGTCGCTTCGGGAATCAACTTCATCTTGAGCATGGCCGCGCCGTTCGGGTCCACGGTGAACATGCCCAGGCTCACCGGCGGCAGTCCGTCGCGGAGTCCCCACAGTTGGTATTCCTTGTCTTCCGGCGCCATCGGGAAGCGATACACGTAGAGCATGCCCGCGCTCATGTCGGGTTTGCACACGACATTACCAAACGCGTCGCGGTTGGGTTCCATGCCGTCCAGGCTGACGAAGCGCACGCCGGGTTCGCCCAGCATCATGGCGTCCTTGTACTTTTCGACTTCGGCGCGATAGGTCGAGAGCTCGGTGCGCAAGCGGCCGGTGTCGGCGATGGTCGAGGCGAGCAGGCGGTTGGTGGTGCGAAGTTCGTCGCGCAGTACGGTCGTCTGCCACAAGAGTACACCGGCCGCGGCGGTGGCCACACCGGCCATGCCCCACGCGAAGCGCAAGCGTCCCGACGACGCGCGCGCGCGCTTCGCGGGGTGGTGGGTGGTGCGGATGCGATCGAATAAGCGCTCCTTCGCGCGCGCGGGCGCTTGCACCTGGGGTACGGCTTGCGCGAGGCGCACGGACAATTCGGAGACGTCGCGCAGGCGCGCAGTACACTCCGCGCACCCGGTCAGGAGATGCGCCTCGACGGCCGCGCGCTCGGCATCGTCCAGGGTGCCGAACAGGTACGACTCCAACAACTCCAATGCGATCTTGTGGTCCATTTATGTCTTGATGGCGAGGATGCGACGCAATTGCGTCACTCCTTCGCGCAATCTACTCTTCACGGTTCCCAACGGCGTTCCCAACTTGGTCGCAATACCCGAGTGCGACAAGCCTTCGTAATACGACAACCGAATCACCTCGCGGTACGCGGGCTCGAGCTGCTCGAGTGCCGCCAGCACCTCGTTCGCCTCCGCGGAATTGGTCACCGAGTCGCGGCCCGCGTCCGAGGCCGAGCCGGCCACGGCCTCCAGCGGGGCTTCGCGCCCGCGGGCACGGAAGGAACGCGAGCGCGTGCGATCGATGGCGAGACGGCGCGTCATGGTCGTGAGCCACGCGGCCGGGCTGCCGCGGTCGGGGTCGAACGCATCCGCGCGTTCCCACACGCGGAAAAAGACGTCCTGGACGACGTCTTCGGCGTCGCCGTCGTCTCGGAGGACACTCCGCGCCAGGCTGTACACGAAGGTCGAGTACCGGTCATAGAACGCGGACAGGGCGCCCTCGTCGCGCTCGTGGATGCGGCGCAAGAGGGCCACATCGCGCGCCGGGTCGTTTCGCTGCCCGGATTCTGCCCGCGTTTTCGCCATACTCTAATACGAAGCCAATCGGTGTTTTGGAGCGGTTCGGGGCATTGTAGCACGACCGGCGGGGCGCGTCTTTACGCCTGATAGCACCGTGGGTTATGCTGGGGGCAACATAGAGGGAGGCCGCTCATGTTTCCCTTGATCGTGATCGCCGCCGGACTCGTTGGCACCGCGCTGATGACCGGCGTCATGTGGTTCATACACCGTTCCGGCTGGGCCAACGCGGACATGTCGCGCGCGCTCGGCAGCCTCGTCACCCGTCGCTACGAAAACTCGCTGCTCCCCGGTATCGCCATCCACTTCGCGGGTGGCTGCGTCTTCGCCATCGGTTACCTGCTTATCTTCCGCAGCCTGGATCTGCACTCGGTGCGGGCGTCGGTCGCGGTCGGGACGGCGCTGGGCGCCTTTCACGGCGCGGCCATGAGCTTCATCCTGATGGCGCTGGTGGCCGAGACGCACCCGGTCGAGCGGTTTCGCACGGCGGGGGTCGAAGTGGCCGCCGCGCACGTGGTCGGCCACCTGGCCTACGGGATGGGCGTCGGACTGATCGCGGGCCTGTTGGGAACGGGAAAAGCGGAAACAACGACGGCCTTGATCGCGCAATTCATACGCGCGGTCGGGTAAGCAGCTACGTTTCTGCGCGCGCCCAGCCGCGCGACGACAGCCACTCGTGGGCTTCGTCGGCGCGCTTGGCAAACACCAGCCACGTCACCACGTCGCCCTTCTTGGGCTCGTAGCGATCGTCCGTCGGTAGCACCACCTGGCCGCGCGCGAAGGCGAGCGGCAGCAGCACGTGACGATGCTCGCGCGGGACAGGGAAGGACGCCGCCGCATCCTTGACCGTGCCCTCGAAGCGCCACGGCTCCGCGGCCGCGCCGTTTCGCCGCAAGCGGCTCGCCCACAGATCGACGTCCAGGTCGGCGCCGCACAGCACGCGCGCGCGCGATTCCTTCACGTGGGCGGGCGTGATGGCGCCGCGGTGCATGGCCACATAGACGCGCGCACTGCGATTCTCATCGATCGCGCGACGGGCAAAGAGCAAATTGACGCCGCCGTTGGGAAGGAGCGCGACCACGCCCTTGCGCGTGTCGAGGTCGCTCTGCTGGAGAATGCGGTCGTCGAGCGCGTTGCCGTTCAGGACGCGAAATCCCCTCTTCTCCGCGGCCACGCACAGCTCGGGGTTGGCGTCGACCAGCACCACTTCGTCGCCCGCGACGCGTAGCTCGCGCCCGAGCGCGATGGCGAGGTCGTTGGCGCCCAGAATCACGAAGCCGCGCCCGCGCGGGCGTCGCACGCCCAGCAACTCCGCCACCGCGGCGCCCGTGATGCCTTGCACCACCACCGTGCACGCGATGACGAGGAACACGAGACCGCGCATTTCTCCTCCGCCCGGCGCGCCGATTTCCTGCATGCGGTCGTAGAACAACGACGCCACCGACGCGGCCACGATCCCGCGCGGCGAGATCCACGAGATGAACGCCTTCTCGCGCGTCGTGAGCCCCGACCCCGCGGTGCACAGCGCCACTTGCAGCGGTCGGACGACCAGCGCGAGTGCTACCACCACCAAGAAGCCGCGCACGCCGAGGGCCGTGATCTCGTCGACGCGCACGCTCGCCGCGAGCAGCACGAACAGCATCCCGATCAGCATCACGGTGAGCTGTTCCTTGAAGTCGCGGAGCGTGCTCAAGCGCTGTTGGTCGCGCGTCCACACGTTGCCCACCACGAGTCCGGCCACCACCGCGGCCGTGATGCCCGAGTCGGGCGCCAGCATGTTGCTGGCCTGGAAAGTCGCCCACGCGATGGTCAGCGTGAACACCTTCTCCATCCCTTGCGGGATGACGCGGCGCGAGCGGTGCAGCACCAGCGCCAGCCCGCCGCCGACGACACCGGTCGCGGCCCCGATGGCGAGACGCGTCGCCACGTGCGATACGGCTTGTCCGAAGGACGGCGCCACCAGGCCGTAGGTCAGTTCGAACGCGACCACGGCCAGGATGGCGCCGATGGCGTCGATGAACACGCCTTCCCCTTCGAGGATGGTCTGCAGGTTGCGATTGACGCGAATGCGGCGCAAGAGCGGCGTCACCACGGTGGGACCGGTAACGATCACCAGCGACCCGAACAGAATCGAGCGGCGCCAGTCCCACTCCATGATGAAGCGCGCCGCGCACGCGGCTCCGCCCCACGTGATGAACGCGCCCACCGTGACCAGGCGACGAATGATCCCGGCCTCGCGGCGCAGGCGCTGCCACTCGAGATTCATGCCGCCTTCGAACAGGATGACGGCGATGGCGACGTCGATGGCCGGGACTTTCTCACCTGGCAGCGGGGTGAT
>JAKEHA010000075.1 GCA_022615275.1 Candidatus Latescibacterota bacterium | reverse complement strand
GACCGTCTCCTGCCAGGCCGAGTCCAGGAACGAGCAGGCGTTGACCACCAGGACGTCGGCGGAGGCGGGGTCGGCGGACGACTCGCACCCGCTGTGACGCAACAGCGACAGCGTCGCCTCGGAATCGACGAGGTTCTTGGGACAACCGAGGGTGACGAGATGGACTTTCACGGTGGCTATAAAGGATAGCAGAAGCGGGACTACTCGGGCGTGTGGGCGTCGAGGTAGACCTCGCGCGGCTTCGACCCGTCGGGCGGCCCCACGACTCCCTGCTGCTCGAGCTGGTCGAGCAGACGCGCCGCGCGCGAGTACCCGATGTGCAGCTTTCTCTGTAGCAGCGACGTCGAGCCCTGCTTGTAGCGCGTCACGATGCCTTTCGCCTCGTCGAAGAGCGGGTCGAGGTCGCCGTCGATCGAGGCCGCACCCGCGCGCGACTCGGCCAGCTCCAGCGTGGATTCTTCGTAACGGTACGCCTTCCAGTGCGCGATGACCTGCTCGATCTCCGACTCCGACACCCAGGCCCCGTGCGCGCGCACCGGCTGCGGGTGGTGCGCGTCCATGTACAGCATGTCGCCCTTGCCGAGCAACTTGTCGGCGCCGATCTGGTCGATGATGGTGCGCGAATCCACTTTGGTGGCGACACGGAACGCGATGCGGGTCGGGAAATTGGCCTTGGTCTTGCCGACGATCACGTCGACCGACGGTCGCTGGGTGGAAAGCACCATGTGGATACCGGCCGCGCGCGCCATCTGCGCCAGCCGCGTCAAGAGCGATTCGATGTCGACGCCTTTCGCGAGCGCCAGGTCGCCGAGCTCGTCGACGACGAGCACGATGTACGCCAGCCGCTCGCGCAAATCGTCGCCCTTCTTCTGTGACTTCTCGAGCACGACCTTCGCGTTGTAGCTGTCGATATTGCGCACGCCTTCGCGGCGAAAGAGCTCGTTGCGCCGGCTCATCTCGCCCACCAGGAACTCGAGCACGCGCGCAGCGTCCTTGGGGTCGGTGATGACCGGGTGCATGAGGTGCGGGATGCCATTGTACTGCGACATCTCCACCATCTTGGGATCCACCAGCAAGAGCTGGACGTCGGACGGCCGATAATGGAGCAGGATGCTGGTCAAGATGGTGTTCAAGCACACGCTCTTGCCCGACCCGGTGGTACCCGCGATCAAGAGGTGGGGCGCGTCGCACAAGTTCATCAAGAACGGCTGCCCGACCACGTCGACGCCCAGGCCGATGGCGATCCCCTTGGTGCGCTGCTTCTCGGTGACCTCGCTCAAGACTTCGGCCAGATACACGGTGCGTCCGCGCGGGTTGGGCATCTCGATGCCGACGCACGCGCGCCCCGGGATGGGCGCGATCATGCGCAGGCTGCGCGCGCGCATCGCGAGTGCCAAGTCGTCGGCGCGGGACACGATGTCCTTGATGCGCACGCCGGGCGCGGGCTCGAACTCGAAGGTGGTGACGACGGGTCCGTGGTGCACCGCCGTCACCTTGCCGTCGACTCCGAACTGGGTGAGCTTTTCTTCGAGTACCCCGCTCCACGACTTGAGCTCGTCGCGCGTGAAACCGGCGCCGTCTTCCTGCGGGTGCACCAGGATCGAAATGGGCGGGAGCGATGCGTCCGCGAGCGGGGTCGTGCGCTCACCGGTGTCCGCCTTGGCCGCATTTTTCTCGCGCGGTTTGGGTTCGGCGCGCGCGCGCGGCTTCGAGATGGCGATGTCGGGCTCGGCGGTCGCGCCTGCCATGGGTTCCTTCCAGCGCTCGGCCGTCTTGGCCGCCTTGGCCGGACGCGCGTCGATCTCAGGTGCGTTCTCGTCGGCTTCTTGCGGCAACGACGCGGAGCGGGCGACCGCGGACTTGACGTAGTCGTTCATCATGGCTCGCCGGTGCGACAGAGACGCACGCAATGCGTGAGCAAACTGGGATCCCTGGGAAGCCGCCGCCGTCGCGGCGGTGCCCAGCCAGCGCGCGCGGTGGATCTCTCCCAGCACGATCAACAACACGCCCGCGACCAGCACGATGGCCGATCCCACTTCGCCGAAGACCGACACCAGGGCGGACGCGATCCAATCCCCGAGTTCGCCCCGCAGCGCGGGCACGTCGCGCGACAGGGGCGAGACCGCGAAGAACGCGTTGGCCAGCACCACCGCCAGAATCCCCTTGATGGCCAAGCGGCGTACCGGCGTTTCTGCGTCGCGCGCGATCGACACCGAGAGGAACAGGAGCAGGATCGGCAGCACCCACGCGAGCGCGCGTCCGAACAACGCCACGGCGGCGAACGCGAGTGCGGAGCCGAAGGGGCCGGTGTGGTTCTCGACGCCGCGCAGCGACGCCGTTCGATCGAAGGGCCAGTCCTCGGCGTGCACGCTGGCGAGTGCCACGACCGCGAACACGGCCAGGGCTCCCATCGACACGGTCAAGAAGATTCTTGCCCGATCCGTCACGCCTGCTCCTCGCGCCAACCGCCCTGCGGCCGACGTCACTTCACGCCCACCGGTTCGCCCAGCGAGAGCGTCTTGCCGTCCCACTGGAAGCCGTCGAGGAATTTCGTGCTCAAGTCGCCGCTCTGGAAACGCGGATGCAATAGAATCGCGCGCTGGAACTCGATCGTGTTCTTGACACCGTCGACCACGCATTCTTCCAACGACCGGATCATGCGCCCGACGGCCTCCTCGCGGTCGAGCCCCAGGCAGATGATCTTCGCGATCATCGAGTCGTAGTAGGGCGTGATGGTGTAGCCCTGGTAGATGTGCGAGTCGACGCGCACGCCCATCCCGCCCGGCAGGTGCACGAAGCCGATGGTGCCGGGCGCCGGCATGAAGTCGCGCGTGGGATCTTCCGCATTGATACGGCATTCGATAGCGTGGCCGGTGAAACGCACGTCCTTCTGCGCGAAAGAGAGCGGCTGTCCCGCGGCCACCGCGATCATCTCCTTGATAAGGTCGCGTCCCGTCACCATCTCCGACACCGGGTGCTCGACCTGGATGCGCGTGTTCATCTCCATGAAGTAGAACTCGTCGCCTTGGACCAGGAACT
>JAKEHA010000353.1 GCA_022615275.1 Candidatus Latescibacterota bacterium | reverse complement strand
CAGAACTACTCCGGCACGTTCGAGGGCGAAGTCACGGTCCGTCACGCGATCAACTCGTCGATCAACATCGCCGCGATTCGCCTGCTGATGGCGATGGGCCCGGGCGAAGCGATCAACGTCGCGCACCGATTGGGCGTCAAGTCGGACCTCGAGAACGTGTACTCGCTGGCCCTGGGCGTTTCGGAAGTGACGCTGCTCGAGATCACCAACGCCTACGCCAGCATCGCCGCGGGCGGCATGCGCGGCGAGCCGATCCTGCTCCGTCGACTGGAAGACCGCGAGGGCCGCGTGCTGGAGGAGAATTCGATCCTGCGCGAAGAGGTGCTGGATCCAAAGGTGACCTACATGATCACCAGCTTGTTGGGCAGCGTGATGAACGAAGGATTCGGACGGGGCGCGCGCATCGCGGGTTTCCACGAACCCGCGGGCGGCAAGACCGGAACCACCGACCTCAACACGGACGCGTGGTTCGTCGGGTTCACGCAGGAGGTCGCGGTGGGCGTGTGGACGGGCTTCGACGAGAAGAAGACGATGGGCGACGGCATGACAGGCGGCGCGGTCTCGCTGCCCACGTGGGCGGCCGTGATGAAGACCGCGTACCGCGACGGGCGCCACGCGCCCGCGTTCACCGCGCCCGAAGGTATCGAGTCGCGCGTGATCTGCGAGTTGACGGGACTGCTCGCGACCGAGTCGTGCCCCAAGATTCGGCGCGAGGTGTTCATCGCCGGGACGGAACCGCAACGGGGGTGCGACCGCCACGGCTCCGCGTCGTCGCGTCCGGTGCAGGACCTGCAAACGCTGGAAGAAATCGACCGCCAGATCCTCGAGGACGGGTAGCCCACAAGGACGAGCGCGTTCCATCACGCCGTCGCGTGATTGGGGAGCACTCCCAAGAGCGATTTGAACGTCTCCACTTTGCCGCGACGAAAATACGTGCGCGGCACGCGCTTCGAAATCCCGCACATGATCTCGTAGCAGATGGTATCGCCCCAGCCCGCCAGGTCGTGGAACGTGAGCGTCTGGCTCCCCTGCGTCCCCACCAGCACCACTTCGTCGCCGGCGCGCGGCGTTTCGGGTAAATCCGTCAGATCGACCATGGTCATGTCCATGGTGACCCGCCCCACGATGGGGACGCGGTGCCCGCCGACCAGCATCCAGCCGCGTCCCGAGAGGTGGAATGGATAGCCGTGTCCGTATCCCACCGGCACCACACCGATCACCGACGCCCGCTCGGTCACGAACGTGCGCGCGTAGCTGATGGTTTTACCTTTGGCGACGCGGCGCACGCGCACGATACGCGACTTCCAACTCATGATGGGCGCGACGTCGACGCCGGGCGCGCCACCCGACGGGTGCAATCCGTACGCGAGCAAGCCCGGGCGGATCAGGTTCATGTGCGCTTCGCGCACGCCGTCCACCGCGGCGCTGTTGGCGCTGTGCACGACCGGAATGATCACACCGGACGCGCGCAACTTCGCGATCAACGCCGCGAAGCGTTCCACCTGCGCGCGCGTGAATTCGGGGTCGCTGTCGGAGACGGGGAAATGGGTGTACACACCTTCCAGCCGCACCGAGCGGGTGGCCGCGATGCGACGAATCTCGTCGAAGGCGTCTTCCTCGGGAACCCCGGTGCGGCCCATGCCGGTGTCGACTTCCACGTGCACGGGAATCGGCGCCACCGCGTGGTGCGCGATGGCGTCCGCGAAGTCGGCGCCCGAGAGGGTTATGGCGAAGCCGTGGCGCGCGACGGCCGCGATCTCGGTCTCGAGGATCGGGCTCAATATGAGAATCTGGTTCTTGATGCCGGAGTCGGAGAGCTCGAGCGCTTCGTCGACGGTGGCGACCCCGAACACGTGGACGCGCGCCGAGGCGGCGTGCGCGACCTGGACCGCGCCGTGCCCGTAGGCGTCCGCCTTGACCGTGAGCAGCATGCGGACGTCGTCGCCCACCCAGCGCTGGATCTGCTCGAGATTGCGGTCGAGGCGGTCGAGGTCGATCTCGAGCCAAGTGGGGAGGCGCTTCATAGGCTCTGACGCTACCTTGCGGGATGAAATCGGGTCAAGGGGTACGGCTGCGAGCGTCCCCGGCGGGTGTCGCTCGTGGGGCCCCCGCGCCGCCAGGGCGCGGGGTGACGAGTGACAGGACCCGCCGGGCAGCGTTCGCGCGCTAGCGCGATCCCGCCGCCTGCGAATCCGATCCGTGGTCTATGCGCGCCCAGAACGTCGCGAAGTCGAACTCCGGCGTCTGCTCGGCCGTGTGGCAACTCCGGCACGTCGACTTCGCGACCGTGTCGGTCTTGATCTTGGGGTCCTTCGCGTGCGCGCTCCCGTTGCCGTGGCAGGCTTCGCACTGGACGCCGGAGAGCTGCGGGGTGGCGTGCGCGTTGACGAAGCCGCCCTCTTTGAAAAACCCCGTGGTGTGGCACGGCGTGCAGTCGCGGTCGAACTCGCGCTGCTGCGCCGTCAGCACCTCGAACGCGTGCGCGTGGCGCGTTCCCTTCCACTGTTCGAAAATGGGCGCGTGGCACGCCTGGCACGCGTTCGCGCCCGCGAAGGTCACCGCGTCGCCCACCGGCAGCACCGCTTTCTCGCGCGCGACGACTTCCAAATCGTAGGCCTGGAAGAGCTTCGCCACGGCTTCGTCGTCGCGGAAGGTCTTGCCCAACCCGACCACCACGTTCTTGATCCCGGCTACGCGTTTGTCCTTGCCGAGGGTGGCGTCGGCCGCGCCGATGTACAATCCCTTGGCCGCGATTTGCAGCACGTAGGGTTCGCCCCAGCGCTTGACCTGTCGCACCGGGATTCCGTCGTGCCCGTTGACGACCACGTCGACGCCCGTGAGCGCTGCAGCGACCTTATTGACCTCGCCGCGGTTCATGTGCGCGAGGACGACGACGACGTCCACGCGCGGGCGCAGCGCGTCCACCGCCGCCTGTACGGCGGCGACCGGCTCGCGAATCGCGAGCGACCCCGCCGCGACCTGCGGCGGCATCTTGAGTGTCGGACTCACGACCCCGACCAAACCCACGCGCAGCCCCGAGGAGAGGGTCGCTTCGCGCGACGCGGGAAAGAGCAGCGTGTCGGCGGCGGCGACGACGACGTTGGACGCCACCACGGGCAGACCCACCGCGCGCGCGCGCGCCGCGAAGTACTCGACGCCGAAACTGAACTCGTTCTCCCCCGGCACGACGGCGTCGTAGCCCATGAGCGCCATCGACTTGAGGGTGACCTCGGCTTTTTCCTTGCCGTAGTTGATGCTCGGGGAGAAGAAATCGCCGGCGTCCACCAGCAGAAAGTCGGCTTTGGTCGTGTCGCGGTACACCTTGACGAACGTCGCGCGGCGTCCGAGGCCGCCCAGGTCGTGGGTCGCGCACCCGCAGGAGCGAATCTCGCCGCGCACGTCGTTGGTGTAGACGATCGCGAGGCGCTTCGGCTCGCTCTTGAAGAGCCCGCACGCGGAAAGGGCCGCCGCCAGGATGGCGAGGCCCGCGAGGTGGAAAAGTATGCCGTGCCGGCGCACCATGGTGTAGGAAGCCCACTATCTTACACGATGGGGCGCCGCCGGTGCCAAGGGTCGCTTCGGTACGAGCGGAACGTCCGACCGACAATTCGCTTGACCGAGGGGCGTCGGCGTGCCATTGGTATGGCAGGCAGCCCCCCACACCGAACCGGGTCGGAATCCCACGTCGACCCAGCAACCCCACACGTTCCCGTACGCCGGCCTCCCACGGCCGGAGCGATTCCACCCCACGCGATAAGCGACACCCCACGCCTGCGCGTTCGATCTTCGAACGGCGGCTCGCGCGTCCGACGTCTGTGCAAAACGGAGGGGTATGCATGAACCGCTCTCGTCTGCTTCACGCGTGCGTTCTCTTCGCGGTGTCGTTTCCAGCGTCGTCTAGCGCGCGGCTCTCGGGCCCGAGCGAAGGACTGACCAAGGAACGCGGCGGGCCCAACCGGATCCTCGTGATCGACGGATCCAACGTGCACAATGTCGGCGAACTGCAGATGCACGTTGCCAACTGGGGTCTGTTCGGGTCCTGGCCGGGCGCGGCACTCCCGTTCTCCGAGGCCCCCTCGGCGCAATGGCCCGCGGGTAGCGGTGTTGAGTACTTGTTCGCAGCCGGCCTGTGGGTGGGTGCACTCAAGTCGGGTGTGCCGGCCGTCACCACCTCGGCCTTCGCCAACGAATTTCGGCCCTCGCAGGACGCGCGCGACATCATCTATCGCACGGCGGAGGGCGCGCGCGGCGGCAATCGCGCGCCGGCCGAGACCGCGGACGACGACCGCGACGGGCTGGTCGACGAGGACTGGCTCAACGGCGTCGACGACGACGGCGACGGGCTCGTCGACGAGGACTTCGCGGCCGTCTCGAAGCAGATGTTCTCCTGCCAGTACACCGACTACGGACCGACGTCGATCCAGCTCTTCCCCAACCACAACCCGCTCAACCTGCACGTGCGCCAGGAGAGCTACCAGTGGGAAGAGGACCGTTTCGACGACTTCGTCGGGTGCGTGTTCTACATCACCAACCACGGCAACGACGTCTTGGAGGACGTGTACGTCGGGTTCTTCGCCGACGGCGACTGCGGGCCGCGCGACGGCGAGAACATCGCCGAAGACGACGGCGCCGCGCGCCTCGCCATCCCGGCCGTGTGCACCGACCTGGGGCCGGTTTCGCTGGACATCGCGTACGTCTACGATATCGACGGCGACGAGGGCCAGACCGACGGCTACTTCGGCATCATGTTCCTCGACCACCCGGTGGACCCGACCGGCGAAAACGGCCCCCGCCGGGTGGGAATCACCACCTACGCCAATTATCCCGCCGGGCAGGACTACGAGGAGGGCGGAGAGCCGACCAACGACTTCGAGCGCTACGAGCTGATGTCGTCGGAAACCATCGAGCGCGACGCCACCATCGGTCGCGATTACCGCATGCTGATGGTGGGCGGTCCTTTCATGGCGATCCCGCCCGATTGCACAATGAAGATCCAGACCTGCTTCGTCATCGGAGAACGCACCGAGGGCTTGATCACGAACGCGTCGGCTGCGGTGCTCACGTTCGAGGGCGCGTGGTTCAACCTCGATCGCGATCAGTTCGGCCCCACCGGATGGGCCGGTCGCGAGACGCGCATCGCGCCTGTCGATGAAGCGGTAACGGTTCAGATCGATACCTGCGCGAATCCCCTGCAGCAACCCATCACGGTGTTGCGCGGCGAAGTCGTCTATATCAACAACGACTGCGGGCAGGAGGAATTGTTCCGCGAGAATTGCGGCTACACCGATGATGACAGCACCAAGTTCATGACCGGCGTGGGCGGCGCGGAAACGCAGATCTTCTGGATCGTCGGCACCGCTCCCCCGCCGCCCAGCATGCGCATCGACGACGCGTCGACCGACGGCGTCACGGTCTACTGGGACAACTTCAGCGAGACCCAGCCCGACGTGAAGTCGCTCGCCTTCGACTTCGAGGGCTATCGCGTGTTCCGCGCCGACAACTGGACGCGTCCCATCGGAACCAACGCCGCCAACGGCCCCCCGAGCGAGTTGTGGAAGCTGCTCTTCCAAGCCGACATCGTCGACGGCATGGGCGACGACACGGGCTTGGATCAATATCGCTACGAGCCGCTCACGACGATCATGTCGGCGTCTCGCAAGCGCGATTTGATCGAAACCATGAAGCAGTACATGACCGAGCACTCGGGTCGGGTTCCGCCCTGCCCGCAGGGAGTGACACCCGCGGTGTGCGACACGCTGTTTCGCACGGCGGCGTTGGAGCTGGGCGATCTCGACAACGGCCGGCGGTACTATCGTTACGTCGATCGCGCGATCCATCGCGGACGCCCGTACTTCTACGGAGTTGCCGCCAGCGATTACGCGATCGATTCCCGTTCGGGCGCGCGCGTGCCCGGAAAGGTCGGCGATCCGGCTTCGAACTTCCGCTACATCGAGCCCACCACACCGTCGCAGCGCGACTACCAGTACAACGAGAGCGAGGTGTACGTCGTCCCCAACCCGGCGACGACGGCGTCGATGCAACCGTGGACGCTCTCGCCCAACAACGACGATCCCAGCGGCCTCAAGGTGGAGTTCCGAAACCTCCCCGCCGACCAGGGCACGATTCGCATCTATACCATCGCGGGCGACTTGGTGGAGGAGATTCGCTTCGACGGTCGCAACGGCGCGGGCACGGTGCAATGGGATCTCGTCAGTCGCAACGGCCAGGACGTGACGAGTGGGGTGTACTTGTATTCGATCGAAGCCGAGACCAACGCGGCCTTCAAGCGCAACATCGGGAAGTTCGTCGTGATACGGTAGCCTCGAGCTCCAGAGGTTAACGCGTCGGCGCTGAGCGTGGTAGAATCCTCGCACTCTGGGAAACCGACGTGAACCGACGATTCGCCATTCAAGTAGCTCTGGTCTTCCTGCTTGCGCTCGCGGTCAAGTTCGTCTATTTGCACGAACGCCTGCAGTTACCCGATCTGCTGCACCCGACGATGGACTCGAGGTTCCATGACGAGTGGGCCATCGGATTGGCGTCCGGTCGTTGGACTCCCGACCTTGCCAAGCTGCAGCACGAACCGTACTTCCGCGCGCCCCTGTACCCGTACTTCGCCGGGTTGGTCTACCGAGTATTTGGTTACGACCCTGCCATGCTGCTGCGGATCCAGGCAATCATCGGTTCGATGAGCGTCGCCCTCGTTTTCCTGCTTACCCGTCAGTTGTTCGGAACCATCGTTGCATGGATTGCCGCGGCATTGCACGTCGGTTACTGGCCCCTCACCTATCACGATGCGGAGCGACTATTAGAGGTCATCGCGATTCCGCTGAACATCGCCGTAATGGTGTTGCTCGTTTCCGCCGCGTGCACGCGGCGCGTGACGGTGACGTTGCTGGCGGGGATCTGCCTGGGCGCGTCGGCCATCACTCGGCCGACGATCCTGGTAGTGGCGCCACTCGCGGTCGTGTGGCTGTGGAAGCGTTTGACGGATCGAAGGCAGACACATGTGGGCGCGTTCGCGATTGCGGCGTGTCTAGTGATACTGCCTGTGACGCTCCGAAACGCAGTGATCGGGAAAGACTTCGTTCTA
This sequence comes from Candidatus Latescibacterota bacterium, assembly GCA_022615275.1. Lineage (GTDB taxonomy): Bacteria > Krumholzibacteriota > Krumholzibacteriia > WVZY01 > JAKEHA01 > JAKEHA01. Next base: position 2,097 of record JAKEHA010000353.1, on the reverse strand, counting down.
ATTGCGTCGCAAGGCGGCGTCAATTTCTTCATCGGCAACAACGCGGAGTCTGACGGTCTGCGGGCCGTCGTGCCGGGCACGCCCGCGGACTGGTGGGGCGGCTACTACGCCACGCGGCGCATAGCCGAAAACGCGATCGGCCGCCCGCTCCGCCCGTCCGAAGTGTCGCGCTACTGGTATCGAAGAGCCGCCGCCTTCCTCGCCAACGAGCCCAAGCTCGCTTTGCGACTTTACGTACGCAAGGCCGCTCTCCTGCTGGGCAACAGCGAGGTGAGCAACGAGCGTCAACTCTACTTTCGTCGCGATGCATCCAAGACGCTTTCCCACCTGCGCGTGAATTTCGCGCTGCTCCTGGCCGGGGCGGTGGTCGGGGCAATCGGCAGTGTGCGATCCGTTCGTAGTGATGGGGAATCGTTTTCTTCTCGCCTGGACCAGTGGCTTCCCTACCTGTGTGGATTTGTCTATGCGATTGCCATCCTGGCGTTCTTCGTGAGTTCCCGGCACCGCCTTCCGCTCGCCGTGTTTCTCATACCCGGGTGCGCCCATGGACTGTCCCTTGTGATTCAATCCGCGTCAGCGAGAAACTGGCGACGGCTCGGAGCTTATGGTGCGCCGTTCCTCGTGGTTCTTGCGCTCTCGCTCTGGAATCCCCTGCACGTGGGGGAACTTGCGGACGCGCGAGGCCACTACTCGCTCGGAGTCGATGAGTTCCGCAACGAAAACTATCGGGCGGCGATCGACGAGTTAAACGCGTCGCTTCGTGAGGACGATCGTTATGCTCCGACGTGGAGAATGCGGGGGTGGGCACGGGCGCGCCTGGACAGCGTGGATGCAGCTATCGAGGATCTGAGACGCGCATGCGCGCTAGATTCATCGCAAGCGGAGTCGTTCTTCCGCCTCGGGGTCGTTCTCCAAATGGCCGGCCGTCACGCTGAAGCAGAGCCTTTGTATTTGCGATGCATCCGATTAGAACCCAACAGCGTCCAAGCGCTGAACAACCTGGCCGACGTGTACCTTCGGCAAGACCGCGTCGATGAAGCGCTCCCCTACCTTAGGCGGGCGCTGGCCGCGGACTCCACGTTCCCGAACGCACTCTACGGCCTGGGGTACTACCACGAGCGAAAGGGAAACCTGACCGCAGCCCGGGAAGCGTACGCGCGTATTCCGGACTTTCCACCGGCGCGGGCGCGGATGGCGGTATTGCGGGACGAGTCCTACCGCGGTCCGCCTAGAGCACCGTAGGGCACACCGACGTTGACCAGCGACCCCACATGCCGCAATATGCTTGCATGCGCACAAGTGGCCTTGCGACGATCGTGTGCGGCGTGCTATCTGCATTCGCGCCTTCGTCACCGGCAGCGACGACATTGTCCCGTCATGAACTCGGGCGGGGAGTCTCCGTTTCAACTCCACTCGGTGCATTCAATCTTCGTGCCGACACGCACTACTATCCCGATAGAGGCGTTCTGGAAGGCGCGAACCCTTCATTCGACCGCTATTGGTATTCGCGTCCAACGAGAGGACGTGGACCCACGTACTTCTATCTGCCTATCGAAAACGACATCAGCCGAATGTTCCGCAAGCTCACGAACCAACTGGATGGGTTCGCCGAGGTCCCCGTCGACACCCTGCGCTTGTACTGGACGCAGTGCAGGGGCCTCTTGGGTGGCGTCGTAGTCGAACCCAGGTGACGGACCCTCGAACGAGATGCCTTCAATGTACACGCGCCTTGTCCGGCTCGGGCAAAGAGGAGTGAATCGTGGGGGTCGGTAAAACTCGTAGAGTACCCCTTGCCGCCAGATTCGGGGACCGCCACCAAGCCTTGGGGAGGCGCAGCATGAGAATCGACGTGCCGCCAGCGCCATTTGTCAAAGGCACGAAGGCCGACTGTGATTCGTTATCAACGCGCGACACGCGGCCCCTGTATTTTTGTCAGCGCCTTTTCGAACTAGTCGGAGCCACGGCACTTCTGGTCGTCGGCGCTGCATGCGAAAGGTCGTCATCTGCCATACACGCGAAGTATACGATTACGATGAGCGCCGACAGTTCAAGGGTTATCTGGAGAATCTGGTCTGGGAGACGTACTGCGCTCTCAAT
>JAKEHA010000074.1 GCA_022615275.1 Candidatus Latescibacterota bacterium | reverse complement strand
GTATCACGACCACGCCCTGGGAATCACGCGTCTCAACGTGTACGCAGGACTGGCGGCCGGCGGGCTTCAATTCGGACGAGGAGCGCCGCAAGGCGACGCGGCGGCCGCCGCTTACAGTGGACAACGCCAACGCGATTCGCGAGCAAGTGGCGACCGTCGACCTGGTGGGGTCGGAGTTGTGGGATTTCGGCTACGCGGTGGAGTACAAGGGCGAAGCCACCAACGCCAACGTGTCGATCTGCGGCGGCACGCCCGAGTATCCGCCCAACAACACGCACTACGTCGGCCCTGGGGCGTAACCTGTCGCAGATGGACGTCCAGACCGGTCGCCACGTGGTGGTGATCGGCCACGCCATTGCGCAGAAGCTGTTTCCGTTCACGGATCCCATCGACAAGGAAATGCGCGTGGATGGCCGCAAGTACCGGGTCGTCGGTGTCTTCGACGAAAAGAAGTCGGCCTTCGGATCGAACTACGACAACTACGTGCTGATTCCCATCACGGCCTTCCTCGATACCTACGGAATGACCACGCGCGACGGCTTCGCACGCTCGGTGAACATCACGGTGCGGGCCAAGTCTCCCGAGTTGATCGAGGATGCGATCGAGGAGACGCGCCAGGTGCGCGCCGCGAGCGCGGCGTACGCCCGAACGAGGAAGACAACTTCGACTTCTTCAACAGCGAAAGCCTGATCACGGAGTTCAACGAGTTGACGCTAAAAATCAAGATCGCGGCCTTCGTCATCGGGATCATCGCCTTGGTGGTTGCGGGCATCGGCATCATGAACATCATGTTGGTGTCGGTGACGGAGCGGACCAAGGAGATCGGGATTCGCAAGTCGTTGGGCGCCAATCCGCGCGACATCCTGACCCAGTTCCTCCTGGAAGCCGTGATCCTGTGCAACATCGGCGGCATCGTGGGTATCGTGGTCGGGTTCGGGTTGGGCAACGTCATCACCTTCTTCACGGCGTTCGACGTCGAGGTGCCGCTGCAATGGGCCATCATCGGCCTGGTCTTCTGTTCCACGGTGGGCATCGCGTTCGGGCTTCTCCCCGCCATTCGAGCCTCGCGGCTCAATCCAATCGACGCTCTTCGCTACGAGTGACTCCCGGGCCGGGAGCGATTCTTCTTCGCCTGTGCGCGCTCGGCGCGGTAATATCAACGCGCCCGGATTTTGCCGAATGAAACCACGCGACCGCGCGATACTCGACTGGGTCCTGCCGATCGCGGCCTTGGCCGTGCTCACCGTACCTTTTTGGGTGACCGACTTGGATGCAAACATCGCGCGCGGGTTCTACACGCCCGGCGAAGGATGGAGCGAGGGCAGGGATGCGCCGTGGCAGCAGCTCTACCGGTACGGCGTGATCCCGGCTTGGATTGTCGCGGTGTCGGCGCTGGCCGTGTTCGTCGCCTCGTTCTGGGCGGCACGCGTACGGCGGCATCGACGCGCGGCGCTCTTCCTCGTGTTGGCGATGGTGATTGGTCCCGGCTTGCTGACGAACTCGGTGTTCAAGCAGAACTGGGGGCGTCCGCGCCCGCTCGATCTGGTTCAATTCGGCAGCGACAGCGAGTACGTCATGCCGTTGGTGAAGAGCGCGAGGGAAAACGGCGGCTCCTTCGCGTCCGGCCACGCGGCAACCGCCTTCTATTTGCTCGTCCCCTATTTTATCGTGCGACGGCGATCCAAGTCGCGGGCGGCTTTCTTTCTCGTGCTCGGACTGGGATTCGGTGCGCTCGTGGGCCTGGCGCGCATGATCCAGGGCGCGCACTTCTTGAGCGACGTCGTGTGGGCGCTGGGCCTCGTGTACCTCGGCGGGCTCGCTGCGTTCTACGCTTTGCGGTTGGACCGCGCCGAGGTCGCCGCGGCCGCGGTCGTTCGAACGCGGGACGCCGCACCATGACGATTCCCGCTTACGAGGCCCTCGGCGCCTTCTACCTCGGCCGCGAGTACGACCTCAAGCGCCGCGTTCCGAGTGACGCGCTCGTCCTCTACGACTCCAAGGATCTGACCACCCACGCCGTCTGCATCGGCACGACCGGCAGCGGCAAGACCGGGCTGTGCATCGGCTTGCTCGAAGAGGCCGCGATCGACGGCATCCCGGCCATCGTGATCGATCCCAAGGGCGATTTGGTCGATCTCGCGCTTACCTTCCCCAACCTCGACGCAGCATCGTTCCGTCCCTGGGTGAACGAAGACGGCGCGCGCCAGCAGGGAATCACCGTCGACGAGTTCGCCGCGCGCGAAGCCGAAAAGTGGACGCAGGGCCTCGCGGAATGGGGGCAGGATGCCGCGCGCATCCAGCGCCTGCGCGAGACGGCCGACGTCGTGGTGTACACGCCCGGCAGCGACGCGGCGACACCGGTGTCGGTGCTTTCCTCATTGGAACGCCCGCACGGCGACGCGTCCGCCGATCTTCTGGCCGAGCGGGCGAGCGGCGTCGCTTCGAGCCTGCTTTCGCTCCTCGGCATCGACGCCGATCCGGTTCGCAGCCGCGAGCACATTCTTCTCACCACCATTCTCCAGAGTGCGTGGTCACGGAACCAGAGCCTGGATCTGGCCGCGCTGGTCCGGGCGGTGCAGTCGCCGCGGGTCGCACGCGTCGGCGTCATGGAGCTCGAGTCGTTCTTTCCGGCCAAGGAGCGCTTCGCGCTCGCGATGCTCGTGAACAACCTGCTGGCGGCACCGCGCTTCCAGTCTTTTCTCTCCGGCGAGCCCATCGATATCGACCGCATGCTCTATGGAGAAACGGGCAAGCCGCGCATCGCGATATTCTCGATCGCGCACTTGGACGACGCGGAGCGCATGTTCTTCGTCTCGCTGCTGTTGAACGAGGTCGTGGGCTGGACTCGCACGCGCGCGGGGACCTCGAGCCTCCGCGCGATCGTGTACATGGACGAGGTATTCGGCTATTTGCCGCCCGTGGGCGAACCGCCGTCGAAGAAGCCGCTGCTGACGTTGCTCAAACAGGCGCGCGCGTTCGGCGTCGGCGTCGTACTCGCGACCCAGAACCCGGTCGATCT
>JAKEHA010000073.1 GCA_022615275.1 Candidatus Latescibacterota bacterium | reverse complement strand
GAAAGTTTTCGGCGAGTGACCGAGCCCGGTCCGCTAAGATAGATGAAACCCCCGGCCCGGCCGGGGGGTCGTACTATGCGGAGACGATGAATTGTCGAACGACCACGATCGCGAGCTCGTCGCACGGGCGCTCCGCGGAGACGGTCGCGCGTTCCGCGACCTCGTCGCCAAGCACCACTCAACCGCCTACGCGGTGGTGCGCGCGATCCTGGGACCGCAGCGATTCGACGACGTGGACGATGTCATGCAACTCGTTTACCTAAAGACCTACCAAGGACTCGGCACGTTTCGCGGCGAGTCGAAGTTTTCGACCTGGCTCTACATGATCGCGCGCCGCGAAGCGCTCGACGTGGTCGCGAAGAAGCGCGTCGACACCACCTCCGTCGACGACGTCGAGATTGCGGCCCGCGCCGAGGAAGCGCCCGACGTCGCCACCCGCGACCGCGACACCCGCGAGCAGGTGGAGCGCGCGCTGGCCGAGTTGGACGAGTCGTATCGCACCGCCATCGAGCTTCGGTACATGGCGGAGAAGTCGTACGAGGAGATCGCCGAGTTGATGCGCTTGCCGGTGGGGACGGTCAAGACGTATGTTCATCGGGGCAAACTAGAACTGAAGAAGATCCTGTCGCGCCCGGCGTGGCGCGAGCGCAGGGACGCGGTGAGTTGATGAATCGGTTCGACGCAATGGATTGCGAGCGCATCGAGGCGAAGCTGCCGCTGTTCGCCGCGCGCGAGCTCTCGAACGGCGAGGCCGCGTCGGTGTCGGCCCATTTGGACGCGTGCCCGCGCTGCCGTGAGGCGCTGGCATCGTTCGTCGCCATCGAGCAAGCCTTGGTCGCGCGTCGCGACGAAGTGCCTGCGATCGATGCGTTCCTGCCCGATTTGAGAGCGGCCGGTTTCCGCGCCCGGCGTGGCCTGTTGATCCGGAGCTTCCGAGCCATCATGAGCGTGCCCGGGGTCGCGATCGTGCTCGTGATGTGGGGTGGACTCCTGTTCGGGCGCTACAGCGATCGTCTGATGGGGCAAGCCACCGACAAGACCGTGCTGGAGCGATTGACCGCGATGGCGCAGCGCGGGCTCGACGCGATGGTCGCGGCCGCGGGCGGCGACGCGTGGACGCTCACCGCGGTGTACGGGGCGCTCGCGATCGCGGTGATCGTTTCCGCGGGCGCGATGACGATGCGCTTCGTGCGGCACTAGGGCGCGCGTAGCGCGTGAGGTACGCGGGCGCGTCGATCGCGCGCGTGAGCTTCGGATCCCGGACCGGCTTCCCGAATCCCTTTGCCAGCGGCAGCAGTCCCGCCCAGATATCCAACGCGTAGTCCTCGTCATCGTCGATGGGGCCGCCGGTGCGGATCTTGGCCGACGCTTCGTCGATCGGCATCTCCAGAATCCACGTCGCCTTCAGCTCTTTGGCATTCGGTTGCCGGCAGTCGTCCCACCTTCCCGGAATCAAGTGCTCGACCAGCGCGCGCATCGCGTCCCACTTGGCGCGCGGCTCTTCGATCAAGCGCGCCTTCCCGAGCAGCATCACCGAGCGGTAGTTCATCGAGCTGTGGAACACGGAGCGCGCGATCACCAGCTCGTCGGCGAGGGTCACGGTGAGGCACGCGTCGACGCCTTGGTCGAGGCTGCAGAGCATGCGGCTCGCGGCCGAGCCGTGGATCAGCACGCGATCGCCGTCGCGCGCGTGCAGTGTCGGAATCACGAAGGGCTGCCCGTCGACCACGAAGCCGACGTGGCACACCAGCCCCTCGTCGAGGATGGCGTCGATGGTGGCGCGGTCGTAGGCGCCGCGCTTGGGGAGCCGGCGCACGCGGGTGCGTTGTGTTGGGCGTTTGGTCATTCTATTAGCTTCGGGCAGTCGTCGGCGACCGGGCAGCCGTTGCAGTTGGGATTGCGTGCGGTGCAGCAACGGCGCCCGTGCCACGGAATGAAATGCGAGAGCTTGATCCACGTGCTCTCGGGGAAAATTGCCATCATATCCTGCTCGACCTTGTCGGCGTCGCGCTGGACCGAGAAGCCTATTCGGTTCGAGAGCCGCAGCATGTGCGTGTCGACGACCACGCCGGGGATGCCGTAGATATTGGCGAGGATCACATTCGCCGTCTTGCGACCGACGCCGGGGAGCTTCAGTAGGTTCTCCATCGTGCGCGGCATCTCGCCGCTGAACTCTTCGACCAGAATCTTCGCGGCCGTCTTGATGGCCCTGGTCTTGTTGTTGAAGAAACCCGTGCTGCGAATCTCGTCTTTGAAGACCTCGTCGTCCGCGTTCAGGTAGTCGCGCGCGGTCGGGTACTTCTTGAACAACGCCGGCGTCACCATGTTGACGCGCGCGTCCGTGCACTGCGCGGCCAGGATGGTCGCGACCAGCGCCTCGAGCGCATTCGTGAAGTCGAGCTCGCAGCGCGCGTCGGGGTAGGCTTCCTTCAAACCGTCGAAGACTCGCAGTGCCCGCCGGCGCAACTCGGGCGTGACGGTGATAGGCGCGGTCTTCTTCGGAGCGCTTCTTCGCCTCGCAGGCTTCGACGCGGCCGGCACCCCCTTCTTCGGGATATGCTTGCTCGCGACGACGGGCCGTGAGATACGCGGCGCTTTGCGCCGCTGTGATCGTGCGGTGGTGCGTTTCATCGTTACGACTAATGTACCGCGACCGGCCGGCCCTTGCGCCACCCCAAAATTTCCCCTTGACCGCTACGTAAGCAAGCACTAACCTTAAGCCATGACTTACCAACCCAAACTCACGGCCCTGGCCGACCCCACCCGCCGCGCCATCCTCGAGCGCCTGCGGCACGGCGCCATGCCGGTCGGCAAGCTCGCGGCCGGCTTCGACGTGACGCGCCCCGCCGTCTCCCAGCATCTCCGGATTCTGCAAGAGGCGGGGCTGGTGAGGTCGCGACGCGAAGGAACCCACAACTTCTACTCCGTCGACGCGGCCGGCCTCGACGAGCTGCGCCGCTACCTCGACCAGTTCTGGACCGACGCGCTGGCCGCGTTCCGCGCGGAGAGCGAACGCGCGGCGACGCCGCGCGCGCACAGCCCGGGGCGCTCCGTTCGAGCTCGAAAGGGGAAGAAGCATGGCAAACGCTGAACCGGTCAAGCGGCCGATCGAGCCGCTGAAACTGTCGATCACGGTCAAGCGGGCACCCGCCGAGGCTTTCGAGATCTTCACCTCGCGTTACGGCGCGTGGTGGCCGTACCAGAAGTTTTCCGTACATCGAGCCGATACACGCGAATGTGTGTTCGAAGCGCGCCTGGGTGGCGAGATCTACGAAGTGGCGAAGAGCGGCGAGCGGGTGGTGTGGGGGAGAGTCGTGGTGTGGGAGCCGCCGCATCGCTTCGTGATGTCGTGGTATCCGGGGCGCGGGCCGGAGACGGGACAGGAAGTCGAAGTGCGCTTCGTCGCGGTCGAGGAAGGCACGCGCGTCGAGCTGGAGCACCGGGACTGGGAGAAACTGGGAGCGATCGCACGAGAGGAAAGAACCAACTACGAGAACGGCTGGGCGGTCGTCTTCGCCCAGCGCTTCGCGGAGGCCTGCAAATGAAAACACTCGCAACGGCTCTATTGATCACGACGATTCCGGTCGTAGCGGCCGCGTCCGACCGCGTGCTGCGCGCCGACGTGGTAGTACCCGCGCCCGTCGCGGAGGTATGGAAGGCGTGGACCACGACTGAAGGCATCACGAGCTTCTTCGCGCCGGGCGGGGCGGTAGACCTGCGCGTCGACGGAACCTACGACGTATGGTTCGCTCTCGACGCCCCGCCCGGCTTGCGGGGCGCCGACGCCATGCGCATTCTCGACGTCGATCCGGAGAAGCGATTCGTGTTCACGTGGAATGCGCCGCCCACCATGCCGACCGTGCGCGCAAAGCGCACGGTCGTCGTGGTCGATTTTACTCCCGTGGGCGATGACAGGACCAATCTGCGCTTCACGCATCTGGGATGGGGCGACGGCACGGAGTGGGATCAAGCATACGAGTACTTCGACCGCGCGTGGCGCGTGCACGTGCTGCCGCACTTGATCTATCGCTTTGAAAAGGGCCCTATCGACTGGAAGAATCCGCCCGAGGTCGAGCCGGTGGCGCCGACCATCAAGATGGCGCTGGCCGGGTCGCGGGAAGACGCGGGTTCAGAAGTACGAGGCGACGCTGAATAGGATCGCCGCCGCATTCGTCTCGTTGTTGAACGCGTCGCGCTCCCAGTTGTACTGGTAGTCGAGTTTGAATACGGTGTCGTAGCTGACGCGCAGGTTGACGCCCAGAGTCAGCCGCCGGATCGAGTCCCCTTCGGTGTCGGTGTCGAAGTCGACATCGTCGAAGCGCGCCACTGCGGTCGCATGGGAATTCGGTACGTTGGGAATGCGACCGTCGAACAGGGTGGCGGCGGCTTCGAGATAATATCCGCGCTGGTTCTCCGCATTGACGCCTTCCAGACTCGCGGGAATCTCCACCCAGCCCCACGCCGCCTCGCCCGAGAGCCGATAACGTCGCCAATGCGCATCGAGGTCGACGGCTAAGAGCGAAAGGTCACGTCTATTGTCGACGACGAGCCCGTCTTCTTCCCACGTGTTGTAGGGACCGGTGTGTCCCGACACGCCGATTTCGAGCGCCGGGTCCGGACTGTACGCGATTCGGCTCACGAACGACGGGTGGTTGTTGTTGTCCTCGAAGTTCCCGCGGCCTTCCGGGATCTGCGTGCCCTCGCCCTCGGTGACCACACCGTCGTCGTAGCCGTTCGTCGCGTACGCTTCATACGTAATGCGAGAGCGCTCACTCGGATAGAAGGTGCCCAACAACCCCATGCCCGGCTCGGATAGGGTCACGCCGATGATCTGCGTGCTCACCAGCGGGCGATCGGTCAGCTCGTTGGCGGGACTATCGTGCGCGAGGTTGAAGCGTCCGAGCGGCGTGAGCAGGATGCCGGCGCGAAACGTCGCGGCCGGATGAATCTCGAAATCGACGATGCCCAGCTCGATCTTCACCTCTTCGCCGCCGTCTTCGAACTCGATCTCGGCGGCCATGCGCACGCGCTCCGAAACGGGCGCGAACACGAACAGATTCAAGCGCTCGAGGAGGAAGGTGTACTCGGCCACGCCGTCATCGCGCGCGTAGCGCGCCTGCGCGTCGACGTAACCGCCCAGGCTCGCGCGTCCGGTGCGAACGATGAACGGCTTGTCGTAGATCCCGCCCGGAACGAACGGTCGCTCGGCTCGAGCGAGCGAGTCCTCCACCGCGGCGCTTTCCGCGATGACGGGGGACGCTTGCGCCGCGAGCAGGATTGCCGTCGCCAGCATACGCACTATCGCAGCTCCACGGAACGCACATCGATCGTGACCTGACCGTCCGCGACGCGCACCGGATACACGACCAGCGGCTTCGTGGCGGGTCCGCGGACGACGTTGCCATCGAGCGAGTACGCGGAACCATGGCACGGGCACCGAAGCCCGTTGGATCCCGGTCTCACCTCGCAGCCCTGATGGGTGCAAACCGCGGAAAGCGCGCGGTAGCTCGCGTCCGGGAGACGAAGCAAGATCACCGCGTCTTCCAATTGCGGTGCACGAATGACGACTGCATTCGTGTCCCCCGAAGCGATTGCGAACTCCGTCTCGCTCAATGAAAGGCTCCCTTCGCGTACGTTTCCCCGGTACACGGGAACCGTTGCGCACCCCGGAAGCCACCCGACGGCGAGCGCGGCACATCCGGCGCAGAGCGCCGACAGGAATTCCCGCCGTGTGAACGCACGATCGAATTCCACGGCACCCATCCGGCTAGAGCGACTCCACGAATGAGATCAGCGCCTCGCGCTCGTCGTCCGTGAGACTCTCGAAGCGAGAGCGGGCGAGAGCGGCTTCGCCATCGTGATAGCGGATCGCTTGGTCGATCGACGTCGCACGCCCGTCGTGGAGATAGAACGCGGCGCCGTTCAAGAACTTTGGCACGAGCCGCGTGCCCCAAAGAGGTGCGGTCCGCCACTCCGTGCCGGTGGCGCTGCCGTCGGGCCGATAGTCCGCGAGAGCCGGACCCATGTCGTGGAGGAGGAGGTCGGAGTACAGCGCCACGTCTACGTTCGAAAGCTGCGGGATGGGATGCACTCCGGTCGTGAGACTGGGCACGTGGCAGGACGCACAGCCGATCTGATCGAACAGGGAAGCCCCGTTCTCGATCTTCTGGTTCGACGTGCCACGCGCTGGCGGCGCCAGCAAACGCACGTACATCGTCGTCTCGTCGACG
>JAKEHA010000072.1 GCA_022615275.1 Candidatus Latescibacterota bacterium | reverse complement strand
GCCCATGCCGCCGTAGGTGTCGACGATGATCTTGCGCCCGGTCAGGCCGCAGTCGGCCTTGGGGCCGCCCTGCACGAAGCGCCCGGTCGGGTTGACGAGCAGGCGATAACCGTCGGCGGGGTAGCCGTACTTTTTCAGCATCGGACGCACCACCTTCTCGTCCATGTCCTTGCGAATGGTCTCGTCCTTGACGTCCTCGGAGTGCTGCGTCGACACTACCACGGTGTCGATGCGGTGCGGTCTTCCATCGATGTATTCCACCGTGACCTGGGTCTTGCCGTCGGGCCGCAGGTACGCGCACGACGCTTCGTGGCGGCGCACCCACGCCAGGTGTTCCGACATCCGGTGCGCGAGAAAGATGGGCAGCGGCATCATCACGTCGGTCTCGCGGCACGCGTAGCCGAACATCATGCCCTGGTCGCCGGCGCCTTCCTTGTCGACACCCATCGAGATGTCGGGCGACTGCTCGTCGATCGAGGTGATCACCGAGCAGGTGTGGCAGTCGAAGCCGAAGTTCGCGTCGGTGTAGCCGATGTCCTTGATCACGCTGCGCACGAGCGACGGAATGTCGACGTAGGCCTCGGTGGTGATCTCGCCGGCCACGAAGGCCAGGCCCGTGGTCACCAGGGTCTCGCACGCCACGCGCGACTTGGGATCCTGGGAAATGATCGCGTCGAGGACCGAATCCGAGATCTGATCTGCAATCTTGTCGGGATGTCCCTCGGTGACGGACTCCGACGTAAAAAGTCGTTTCTCAGCCATTATCTCTCCTTGATCAGGACGACGCGACCGCGTCGTCCCAAACCTACTTGAAACTGATCTCGCTCGAGTCTCCGACGTCGAGCTTCTTGAATCCGCCGCGGATCACCGCGTTCGCACCCACTAGGCTCGATTCGAGCAACGCGTCGGTCACCGACGCGCCCTCCGCGATGACGGAGTCGCGCACGACCGAGGAGTGAATGACGCACCGCTCGGCGATCGACACGTACGGCCCGATGATGGAGTTCACGATCTCGGCGCCCGGCGAAATGGACACCGGCGGGATGACGATCGAACCCTCGATGGGGGGCGTGCTGGGGCCATTCTTCAACAATTTCCGATTGGTTTCAAGCATCGCTTCAGGCTTTCCGCAGTCGAACCACTCGTCGATGGCGAAGGGGGCGAACTCGGTCCCCCGCCCGATCATGAGCTGGAGGGCGTCGGTGATCTGGTACTCGTTGTTGGTGGTGATGTTGCGGTCGATGATCTCGCGGACCGCGGCGAAGAGCCCCTTGCCGTCGAGTAGATAATAGAGTCCGACCAGGGCCAGGTTGGAGGCCGGGTCCTGGGGCTTCTCGACCAGGCGGGTGATGCGCCCGGCGGCCACCTCGGCCACCCCGAAGCGGCGCGGGTCCGCGACCTCCTTGACCCCCAGCACGTTGGTCTTCTGGGCCACCACCTTCTTCAAGTCGGTCTTGATGATGGTGTCGCCCAGCACGATCAAGAGCGGCTCCCCGGTGTCCGCGACCTTGCGCGTCAGGTCGACCGCGTGCCCGATGCCGCGCCGCTCCTCCTGGAACACGAAGTCGACCTTCATCTGCGGGTACTTCTTACGCACGAACTGCTCGATCAGCTCGCCCTTGTAGCCGACGATCAGCACGATGCTGCTGGGGCCGAGCGGGACCACGTCGTCGAGGATGTGGGAGATGATGGGCTTGCCCGCGACGTACAGCAAAGCCTTGGGCAGCGTGTATGTGTGGGGCCGAAGCCGCGTGCCGATGCCGGCGGCGGGGATGATCGCTTTCAACGAGACATCTCCTTTTTCAACGCGTCGATCTTCTTCACGGGTGTCGGGTCGACGCCGTTCAGGTATGCGAGGTACACGCTGGCGAAGTCGCCGAGCAGCATGGTCGCGAGCATGCGAGATAAGCGCCCCCCCGTGGGCGCGTCGAAACGCTCGATCGCACCCGCGAACGGCTTCATCAAGGAAAGGCCCACATCCGCGTGACGTCGTGTCAACGGATGGTCGTCACGATCCTCCAAATAGAGAATCACGGCACGCTTCATCAGGTCGCCCACTTCCCAGCCCACGATCTCATTGTGGTTCAACTCGGGAAAGTACGCGAAATGCGCGAGCGTCTTCGCGTTCTCGTTGAACTGGCACGACCAGCGACGCGCGACCCCTTCCAAGAGCGCGGGAGCGGCGTACACGAAGGCGGTGCGACCGTGCAGCGTGCGCGCCAGCTCGCCGGCGGGGTTGCGGTCGTCCTCGGGCCCGTAGTTGGACACGCACTGGCGGGCGGCCTTGAGCGCCTCCTCGTACTCCGAATCGTCGAAGGATGCCACGCCCGCCGCGCGCAGGATTTGCAGCGTTGGCAAGAGCGAGTAGCCGATGGCCGCGCGCGGCGGAATCCCCGCGGGGATGATGCACGACGGCACGTGGTCGCGCTCGCAGCGCCGCGCGAGCTCACCGCCGCTCGTCACCGCGAGCATTGCGGCGGCGTGTTCGCGCGCGGCATCGTAGGCCGCGAGCGTCTCCGCGGTGTTCCCCGAGTAGCTCGACGCGATGAACAGCGCCTCGCGCGCGACGTTGGCGGGCAAGCGATGATCGCGGCAGCTGACGATGGGGACACGAGCGCTGTCGCCCAGGAACGAGCGCGCCAGATCGCCGCCGATGGCCGACCCGCCCATACCGGCGATCACCACCCGCGAGAACTTGGTGGCGTTGAGCGTGGCGGCGGTGCGGGCGAAATCGGCGCCGATCCGCCACGCGTCCTGCATCTGCGCGGGGAAGACCATGACCCGTCCGAGCATGTCGGCGGAGTCGAGCTTCGCGCGCAGGTCCTGCATCTTCATGGTCCGTTCCTTCCGTTGTGCGCGCGCGACTTCAGGAAGGCGTCGATTTCGGTCTCGATCTCGTTCGTGGTGCGAAAACGCGCGACGCGGCGCAAGAGCGCGCGGCACTCGTCGAAAGTCACCGAGCGAATGATGCGCTTGATCTCGGGAATCATGTTGGGGCTGACGCTGAATTCGTCAATCCCGAGGCCGATCAAGATCGGCACCGAGAGCGGGTCGCCCGCCATCTCGCCGCACACGCTCACGTGGATCTTGCGCTTGCGGGCCGCTTCCACCGTGAGTCTCAGGAGGCGGAGGATACTCGGCTGCAAGTGCTGGTACAAATGCGCGATCTTGCTGTTCCCGCGGTCGACCGCCATCGTGTACTGGATCAAGTCGTTGGTCCCGATCGAGAAGAAATCCACCTCGCGCGCGTAGTGGTCCGCCAGCGCCACCGCGGACGGGGTCTCCACCATGATCCCGAGCGGCACGTTCTCGTCGAGCTTGTATCGCTCGCGCTTCAAGTCCTCGCGCACCTCGGCGCAAATCTCCTTGGCGCGCAGCACCTCTTCGATCTGCGAGATCATGGGAAACATGATCTTCACCTGGCCGTGCGCGCTGGCCCGATAGATCGCTCGCAATTGAGTCTTGAAGATGTCCTTGCGCGTCAAACAAAAGCGAATGCCCCGCCAGCCCATGAAGGGGTTCAACTCGGGCGAGCGATTGAGATAGCTCGCGATCTTGTCGCCGCCGATGTCGAGGGTACGAATGACGACGGGCTTGCCCTCCATGCGTTCCACCACCTGGCGGTACACCTTGTACTGTTCCTCTTCGCTCGGCAAGTACTCCTGCGAGATGAAGAAATACTCGGTGCGAAACAGCCCCACACCCTGGCCCCCGTGCTCGATTACGGAATCGACCTCGTCGGGCGAGTCCAGGTTCGCGCTCAAAGTGAACGAGCGCCCGTCGAGGGTGTGGGCGGGATAGCCGGTGAGGGTCAGCAGCTGTTCTTCGAGGTCGCGGAAGCGCGCAATCTCGTTCTCGTACTGCTCGATCGTGGTCGGCGTGGGGTTGACGATCACGCTGCCCGCGTTCCCGTCGACGATGACGATGTCGCCCGTCTCCACGCGGTTTACGAAGTTCTCGAGCCCCACCACCGCCGGCAGCCCCTGCGAGCGCGCGAGGATCGCCGTGTGCGAGGTGCGACCGCCCAGGTCGGTGACGTAGCCGAGCACGATGCTCCGGTCGAGCTGCGCGGTGTCGCTGGGCGAGAGGTCGTGAGCAACCAGGACGCTGGGCTCGCCGGGGCGGTGGGCGGCGCGCGTGTCCTTGCCCAGCAAGTTGCGAATGATGCGCTTGCGTACGTCCTGCACGTCGATCGTGCGCTCCTTGAGATACTCGTCCTCGATGCCCGCGATGGACGCGATCACCTTGCCGATCACTTTCTCGAAAGCGGCGGCCGCGTTCAGGCGCTCGTTACGAACAACGGCCGAGGTCTCGTCGATCAGCATGCGGTCTTCGAGGATCATCAAGTGCGCGTCGAAAATGCGGGCGTGGTCGTCGCCCATGCGGCTCGCGATGTCGGCCTTGAACGCGCGCAGCTCGCGCGCGGTGTCGGAGAGCGCCTGCAGGAAGCGCGCGACCTCGCCCTCAACGGCGGTCGCATCGACCAGCGTGCGGGGAACGTGGAGGCGCTCGGCGTCGCGTACGAACGCGGGGCCGATCACAATCCCCGGTGCCGCCGAGATGCCTCGGCGCTCGAACTCCGGTTTCGCAGCCATGGTGGCGGACCTATTCCTCGTAGAACTTGGCGTCGAAAAGGGCCTCGAGGGCTTTCCGCGCGGCGGCCTCGTCCGGGCCTTCGATCTCGATGCGGACGTTGGCGCCGCGCGCGGCGGCGAGGCTGGCGAGACCGAGGATGCTCTTGCCGTTCGCGTAGCGATCGCCGTGGTAGACGCGGACCTCGCTGGTGAACTGCGCGGCGATCTTGACGAACTCCCCGGCCGCACGCAGGTGCAGACCGATCTTGTTGCCGACTTGTTTCGTGAACTCGACCATGCGGGATCTATTTCACCAGCACCGCGACGACGACGACCAGCGGAAAAAGCGCGATCGCGAGGCGGGCCGGATTCCAGCCGCGCCGGATCGCGAGCCATGCGAGCGCCGTCGCGACCGCGAGCAGCGCGAGGTGCGCGATACCTTCCGTGAAGGCCGCCCGCGCGAGCACCGCGATCAACACCCCACCGGCGAGGGCCGCGAGGACCCGGGCGATCATCACCACGCGCTGGACGCGCGGGCCGGTAAACGCGTCGACCACACCCCACCCGCGCGCGTAACCGAACGAAAGGCCCCACGCGCGTCCGGCCAGCAGGGCGACATTGTAAAGCACGACGATCGCCACTAACCCCGCGAAAAAACTGTATATAGCAGACACTACCGCCAAAGTCAACGCGAGCGGCTTGAGCCCCCCGACCACCATTACATCACCCATCGCGGCCAAGGCACTGCACGCGGCCTGCTTGAAGCGCTCGATGGACGCCGGCGCGCCGGCGGATCCGCCTTCCTCGATCCGGAGGATGCCGCCCACCACGATGGGGGCGGCGTTCGGGTTGGTGTTGAAGTGATCGGCGTGGCGCGCGAGCAACCCAATTGGATCCCGCGAGACCTTGGGCGCCACCGCGTCGAGGGCGTGCATCACGCCGATGTTCTGCATGCCCTTGCGATGGAGGGTGGCCTGGATGAACAGGAGACGGGCCAGCACCCGTAGACGATCGGCGCGTTCGAGCGTCATCGCAGCCACCCCGCGAGCAGCACCGCGGCAACACCGACGGCGAGGAAACGCACCAGTACGCGCGTGCTGAAGGCGCGCACGATGGACGCGACGCCGATGGCCGACACACATACCAGCCACCACGTGGCACCGGTCGCGGCACCCGCGCCCAGGCGGGCCACCACCAAGTCGGAGAGGCCGGTCGCGATCGGGAGCAGGATGAGCGTGGTCAAAAAATCGGCGAATCCCACGAACAGCGCGGCGCCGATCACGGTGACCGTGAGGTTTCGTGACGCGACTTCGTGGGTGGCGGAAAGCCGAACGTTGCCGAGCCAGCGTTCGCGCAGCTCGCCCGCAGCGCGCGCGATGACCGCTCCCGCTTCAGCGGCCAAGAGTCCCATCAACACGCCGGCCGCAATGACGACGGTCTCGCGCGGGTCGCCGGTGCGCGCGAGCACCAGGCTCGTGGCACCCGCGCCCACCACACCACCCACGACTGTATTCGGCCGCCGCGTCCCGCGCGCGGCACCGATGGAGAGCCACGCGAACTGCAGGACGATGCCGACGTTGAGCGCGGCATCGACGTTTCCCAAGAGCGCACCGATGATGAGGGAGGAAATGACCGGTTCGCCGAGCAGAGACTGCCAACCGGCGCGGTCGTCGATCGCGAGCAGACCGGCGAGGAGGGCGATGAGGAGGACGTCGGACATTCCTATCGGCCGATCATGGCGCGGGTCGCCAGGGCGACCACCAGCCCGCACGCGAAGCTCCACATGGTTCCGATGATCACGTACTCGGCTTCCTTGCGATCGCCGTGGCGCAGCTCGCCGAAACGGAGCAGCGACTTGGCCGCGACCAGGAATCCGATGGCACCGGTTTCGCCCATCAAAACCAGAACGAATATCAAGAAGCGCTCGAGGCGCCCGATCGTGGACCCGCCGGCGAGAAATCCGCTCGTTTCGGGCGATCCCGCCAGCTGGTTCTGAAAGGGCGCGATCGCTTTCGATATCACCACGCCTGCGACCACCGTCGCCAGGATCGCGCCGGACACGACGATCAACGCGTCAAATGCAATCGACCCGAAACGATCCGCCCAGAACAAGGGCGTCGTCGTCGGCACGATTCGATATGCGAGAACGACGATGACGGCCGCGTGCGCGAGCTGATCGATACTGAACGCGACCAGCCCACGGCGCTTCGATTTCACCTTGATGAAGTCGATCAACGCGTGGGTTGCCAGCACCACCGCCGGTACCTGCCACACGAACCGCGCGCCCACGAGGATGTACGAGAGCAGCGCGACGATCGACGCGTGCGCGATCAAGACGTGCGGACGCGTCTTGCGATCGGCCATCCGTTTCGACTGAAGCACGAAGTCGCCGAGGAGATGGGCGGCGACGAGTGCGACGATCACATACGACTGCGTCGTCATTGCGGCCTCCACGTCCTCATGACGTCCTCGTAGTATTCCACCGCTTCGCGCACCCCGTCCCAGCCGGATCGAGCCAGGTGCTGCGCGGCGGCCTGCTGGGTGATGGGCCTGCCCGGCCACGTCTCGGCGATCTTCTCCTGCTTCCAGTCGAGCAGGGCCCCGCGCACGGCGTGCGCCTGGGCACTCGTCCAGCGCCTGACGACGATGTCCAGCACGTGCAGGAGCACGTCCAGCGAGCGTTCCTCGCGTGCATCGTCGCCCGCCCCGTTCGCGATGCCGAACTGCATGCGGCTGGACGCCTTCCGATCCAAGAGCTCGCCGGATACGCGGAACGCGTCTCCGCGTCCCTCGCCCACGCTGCGTTCGGGCGGTGTATCGATGGTGCCGACGCCGATCGCGAAGCGGGTGTCCACCGAACTCGAGGGCGCTTCGGCGCGCACGTACGCGCGCAGGTAGAGTGCCACCCGCAGGGCGAGGCTGGGATCGATCACCATGATCTGCCAACTGTCGCCGCGGAACACCTCGAGCGGAAGCGGAACCTGCGCTCCGAGCTTGGCGCGAATCTCCTCGGCCGCCCGTTTGAGGACGTCCTGGACGCTCTTGAACTCTCGTTGAGGAAGGCGTCCCGACGAGACGATGTCGCCGGTGATGACGGCGTGATATGCGGTGGGCGGGGTGGTCATGGTCGGGGTGTCGAATGTGCTACAAGCTATAACGCTTGTATTCGTCATTTACAAGCGTAAACGCTTGTGTACGTGCAACTGATTGTCAGTTAACAGTATATCCAGATAGGCGGCTTTTCAAGCCTCTGTAGACTACCAGCGAGTTTCGGGCTCGCCCAATAGGCCCTGCCGGCCGGCGCGATCGTCGTTAGCGAAGCAGACCGGCGACCAGGGCGATGACGAGGATGTCGGGCATGTGTAAGCGTCCGCCACCCATCGGCTGAGGAACGTGCCGCGATTCTAGCCAGTGACCCGGTCTGGCGGAAGGACAGATTCGTCGGTGCCCGTCGCAGACGGAACCTTGATGTTTCCGGCTCTAGTGATGCGGCGAATAAATACGCAGCACGAGGCCGTCCTCGATGCCACCGTACCCATCGCACATGTGCCACTCGGTTTGGCCGCGTACGCCCACGCGGTAGCGATCACGGTAGGAGGCAGCGATCGCGCAAAGCTAGATCCGCGCGACCGCTACACCACCAGAGAGTTGATCACGCGCGCCGGGTTCGACGGCACGTCCTGCGCCGAGAGCGAGACGCCTCGTTTCACCAATTCGCGCAGGAACGAACGCTCTTGCGGTGTTACGAACACGAACGGCAGGAGTTCGATCGAGCCCTCGCGATAGTGGAGTCCGCCCACGTTCACTTCCGTGAGCGAGATACCCGCGCCGACCAGCTTCCACGCGTCCTCGGCCGATTCGAGCAGGATCAGCAATTGCTCGCCCGCCAGCGGCTCTTCGACCACGCGGCGCGCGGTCTCTTCGACCGAGTAGAACGACGTGCGCACCTCGGGCGGCACGCACGACGAATAGAAGCGGCGCTCCCAATCGCTGGTCGCGACGCGGTCGCACGCGACCACGATGCGGTCGGGTTTGATTACCGGGACCCAACCCAGCACGACCTGGCCGTGGATCAGACGGTCGTCGATGCGGGCGAGCTTGACGGGCATGGCCGGATTAAAACTGGTCGGTGTCGACGGCGTGGATGCTGTCGCGACCGCGCGAGGCGAGCTCGGCCGGGAGACGCTCGAAACTGACGTCGGCGCGCTTGTTGAGAAACGCGAGCAGCATGGGCAGGTTCACTCCCGAGACCACACGCACGTTGCGGCGGCGGCGCTCGACGGAGAGGGTGGCGTGCCCGCAGCTCCCGCCCAGGAAGTCGACCAGGATCACGAAGGCGTCGTCGGGGCCGCCCGATTCGATGATGGCATCGATGTCGGAGGCGAGCGCCTGCGGCGTGCAGTCGTCGTTGGAGACGGCGTACACACCTTTGACGTTGCCGTAGATCTTCTGGGCCGTGGCGATGAACTCGTGCGCTAGTTTGCCGTGGGTGACGACGATCGCGGATATCATCTTGATCGAGGACGCGGTGGACGTCATTCCGTGTCGTAGCGAAGGTACTGCTTCGTCTGGCGGTCGCTCTGCATGACGTCGATCAGGAGCGAGTTGAACTTCTCGGCCGCGTTGACGCCGTAGACCTTCAACATGTGGTTCATCGCGATTACTTCGGAGATTACCGTGATGTTCTTGCCCGGGAAAAGCGGAATCCCTACTTGGGGGATGTCGACACCCAGGATGCTGGCGGTGCGGTCGTCCAACCCGGAGCGATTCCAGTCCTTCTTGGTGTCCCAGTCCTCGAGCAGCACCTCCACCTCGATGCGCTTCTGCACACGCACGGCGCGGATTCCGAACAGGTCCTGGACGTTGATCACGCCGATGCCCCGAATCTCCATGTAGTGGCGCAGGTGGTGGTTGCCCTTCCCGATCAGCACGTCGTCGGCGATCTTGGTCACGTGGACGGTGTCGTCGGCCACCAATCGGTGGCCGCGCTCGACCAGGTCCAGCGCGATCTCGCTCTTGCCGATCCCGCTTCGGCCCGTGAACAAGAGCCCCACGCCGTACACGTCCACCAGCGTGGCGTGCACCTCGGTGGTGGGCGCGAAGCGGTCGTCGAGGTACTTGGTCAGCTCGTGGATGAAGGGGGTTGTGAGCATGACCGAACGCAGCACGGGGACGCCGTGCTGGGTGGCCGACTGCAGGAGCTCATTCGGAATCTCGAGCGAGCGCGTGACGATGATGCACGGGACCGGCACCGACATCAGGCGCGCCACCGCCTCGCGGCGCACGTCCTCGGTGCGCGTGTTGAGATACAGGATCTCGGTCTCACCGAGCACCTGGATACGCTCGTTCAAGTAGTTCTGCATGAACCCGGCCAGCGCCAGGCCGGGGCGATGGATGTCGGTGACGGTGATGGGAAGCGGGCCCTCATCGATGCCGTTGACCAGCTCGAGTTGCAGCGCCCCGCGCGTGTCCTCCAGGAGAACGCGAACCGGAAGTGTTCTTTTGGGCGGGTGGCTCACGGTAGCGCGTCCTCGTGGTTGTTATTCCCCTTCGGCGACGTTGCCGGAGGCTTCACCGAGGCCTTGCGCGCGCTTGCGCTTCTTGAGCTTGCCGCTGTAGCGCTTGAGCTGTTCTTCCAGCTTCTCCACCGCACGGTCGACGGAAATATACATGTCTTCCGATTCCTGCAGCGTAACGAAGTCCTTGCCGTTGACGTGGAGGGTGATCTCCACACGCTGGCGGTACTTCTCCAACGAGAAAATGAGGTGCGCGTTGACGATGTGGTCGAAGTACTTCTTCAAGCTGTGCACCTTGCCCTCGGCATAGTCCTTGAGGGCGGGTGCCAGGTCGTAGTGCCGCGCGGTCGTAGTAATGTTCATGACGACCCCTTTCTCGATTACGAACTTCGGGAGGAACACGGCGGCCTGACGCCGACTTGGGGAGGGTGTTAACGCGATGGCTCGTCTCGTTGACGGTGCGAGGTGAATCATTTCGCTGCTTCGAATATACGCCCGGCCCGGGGAGGCGGCAAGCGCCTCCTTAACGCCCCCAACCGCTAGTACTGCTTGCGCATACGCGCGGGCAGAATGTTGAGCTGCTCGCGATACTTCGCCACCGTACGGCGGGCGATGTTCAGCCCATCCTTCTTGAGCATGTCCGCGATCTTCTGGTCCGAGAGCGGCGTGCGATCGGTCTCCGCCTCGATGATGCGGCGAATCTTGTCTTTGGCGCTCTTGGCCGACACTTCGCCGCCGTCCTGCGTCCCCAGGCTCGAGGAGAAGAAGAACTTCAGCTCGAACACTCCGCGCGGCGTCTGCACGTACTTGTTGGTGGTGACGCGGCTCACGGTCGATTCGTGCATGTTGATCTCGCTCGCCACCTGCTGGAGCGTCAGCGGCTTGAGGAACGCGGTCCCCTTGTCGAAGAACTCGCGCTGCTTGCGCACGATGCACTCCATGACCTTGACCATGGTGCGCCGGCGCTGTTCGATGGTCTGGATGAGCCACTTGGCGGATTTCAGGCGTGCGTTGATGAACTCGCGCGCTTCGCTGTCGCCGTCGCGCACTTCGCGCATCAGCTCGTCGTGGTAGTGCTGGCTCACGCGCAGGCGCGGAATGTTGCGATCGTTCAAATAGACGATGTATTTGCCGTCGATGGTGTCGACGATCAGGTCGGGAATGACGTACTTGGGGTCTTCCGCCACGACCTCGAGTCCCGGCTTGGGGTCGAGCGTGCTGATGAGCTTGCACTGGTCCTGGACGTCCTGAACCGAGATGCGCAGCTTGCGCGCGATGTCGACGTACTTCTTCTGTTTGAACTCGTCGAAGTGGTCGCGAATGATGGCCGCCGCGATGGAATCGCCCTGCCCGCGATACTTGAGCTGGAGCAGGAGGCACTCCTGGAGATTGCGCGCGCCCACGCCGGGCGGGTCGAAGGCCTGGATCAGCTCCAAGACCTTGTCGACTTCCTCCACACCCACGCCGAAGGTATGCGCCACTTCCTCCAGGTCGCAGGTGAGGTAACCGCTCTCGTCGAGCGAGCCGATCAGGTAGTCGCCGATGACGAGCATTCTCGGGTCGTCGGTGACGATCCGCAACTGCCCCATCAGCTGGTCGGTGAAGCTGCGCTTCGCGACCGGAACCTTCTCGAAGAACTCCTCTTTGTGCTCCTCTTCGGCGCCCGCGCGTCCGATGTCGAAGCCGTCGTTGAAGTACTCGTCCCAGTCGACGCGTTCGTCGCCCGCCTCGCCGCCGTCCGGCTTGGCCTCGATCGGCTCCTCCGCCGTGCGTTCCTCGGGCGCGGGAGCGGCAACCTCGGCGGGAGCGACAGCGTCGCCGTCGCCCTCGCTGCCCTCTCCGGAGCCGTCCGCGTGCTGTTCGGTCTCCTCGACGATCTCTTCGTACTCCTCCACTTCCTCGAGCAGAGGGTTCTCCATGATCTCCTGCTTGAGCATCTGCTGGAGTTCGATGGCGGGCATCTGCAAAAGCTTCAGCGCCTGCTGAAGCTTCGGCGTCATCACCAACTGTTGCTTCTGTCGTAGATGCAGCCCGATTTTCATTTCCATAAGAACGTCGCCTTCGCGTGGGATCCTAGAGCTTGAACGAGTTGCCCAGATAGATCTCGCGCACTTCCGTGTCGGCGGCCAGCTCGGCCGCGGTTCCCGACCGCTTGATGCTGCCCTCGTACATGACGTAGGCGCGATCGGTGATGCTCAACGTGTCGCGCACGTTGTGATCGGTGATCAGCACGCCCAGCCCGTGTTCCTTGAGCTTCCTCACGATACCCTGCAAGTCCTGCACCGCGATCGGATCGATGCCGGCGAAGGGTTCGTCGAGCAGCATGAACTTCGGCTTCGCGACCAGCGCGCGCGTGATCTCGACGCGCCGGCGCTCTCCGCCCGAGAGCTGGTAGCCCATCGACTTGCGGATGTGCGCGATGTCGAGCTGGGCCAGGAGCCCGTCGAGCACCGCCGCGCGCTTCGAGCGCGGGTACGGCATGGTCTCTATCACCGCCATCAAGTTGTCTTCGACGCTCAAGCCGCGGAAGATCGACGGCTCCTGGGGCAGATACCCAATGCCGAGGCGCGCGCGCTTGTACATCGGCATGTTCGTGATGTCGGTACCGTCGAGGAGGATCGAGCCTTCGTTGGGCCGGATCATGCCCACGATCATGTAGAACGTCGTCGTTTTGCCGGCGCCGTTGGGACCCAGCAGGCCCACGACTTCGCCGCCGTTGACGTCGATGCTGACACCGCCCACGACGCGGCGGTGACCGTAGCTTTTCGCCACCGACGCGGTGGCCAGCCTCGCGCGCGCAGCCGCGCCTATCGGCTCCATGGGCGCCACCTCAAGGGGTGATATCATCGAGTTTCCCATCGTCTTCCAGAATCCGGGCCCGGACGTCCCTCTTGATGTCGACGGATTCGAGCGTGTGATCGCACTCGAGCCCAATACCGGTCAGCACGTCCTTGCCGCGCGTGAGCTTGACGAAGCTGTCGCTCACGATCTTGTCGGTCTCGTTCAGATAGCGCAGCGTATCCGTCTCCAACACCTCGCCCTTGAACGTCACCGCGACCACGTTGCCGTAGGCCAGCATGTCGTGCGTCGTGAGCGAGTACTCGCCGTTGTCGGCCGTCAGCGTGGTCTGCAAGTTCCCCATCTCGTCGTAGAACTCGATCTTCGGGTCGTCCATGACGAACACGTTGCGCGCGTTGTAGCGGTCGGCGTGCGGCGCCTTGACCGTCCACTGCACCCGCCCGCTGTCGGATTCCTGGGTGCGAAAGTCGCTCACGGTTTCGTCCGG
>JAKEHA010000071.1 GCA_022615275.1 Candidatus Latescibacterota bacterium | reverse complement strand
GTTGGGCGCATCGGCCGCGGCGGCTTCGCGCACGGGCAGGCGGTAGTGAAGCAGCGGCACCCAGGCGGCGCACATCGCGCAAATGACGGCCGCGACCACGACGCCGATGAAGCGGAGCGACCGCATGCGCGGCAGCGCTCTGATGTCAGACGCGCTGCGCGCCCACCACACGCCCACGGCAACCGCCGCGACGCCCGCCACCAGCAGGCCAACGAGGCGCGGGGGAACGGTTGCCAGTTGTTGAACGGGCACCGAGCGGAGTACGAACACGACCACGCACGTGTATATGAGCAGCATGAACGAGACCCGGCCGGGCCGAGCTGGAACCCGGCGCGCGATGAACCAGGCCACGAGGCCGCCTACGACGCCGAGTCCGCCACCCGTTACGGAATAGATACAAATGATCGTTGGTAGCGGTGTGCCGAGCGTGGAACGAAGATCGCCGGCGAGCGCAAGCCATTCCGCGGCAAACAACGCGCCGAAAAGCAGCACGCCCTGGACCAACCCGTCCAACAATGTGTTCGGGAGGGTAGCGCCGGAGTTGAATCGAGTCGGTCGCATCGGAATCGCCGTTCTTGGGCAGAGTCGCGGAACGAAGGAAGCCTAGCTGCCGGAGTTAAAAACCGTAGAAAGCTTGCGTGAAGCCTCGCAAAAGCGTCATGCCCGCGCCGGCGTGGAATCTTTACCGCGCTCGTGGATTCCTCATACTTCCGCGCCAGATTCATCGAAACCTGATTTGAGCGTTTGCCGCCCGGCCCATAACATTGGTGTCGAGAGCAAACGCTCACAGGCCCTATGCGAGTACTCGTATTCACCAACATGTATCCCACCGCAGACGCGCCGCATTACGGCTCGTTCGTGCACGACGAGGTAGAGGCGCTGCGCCGCGCGGGGGTGCAGGCGGACGTCTATTTCGTCGACGGGCGGGCCAGCAAGTGGAACTACGCGGGCATGCCGGCGGGATTCCTGGAGCGCATCCGCGCTCGCCGGTACGACCTCGTCCACGTGCATCATTCCTTCTGTGGCCTGGTGGCGACGTCGCAGAATCGCGTGCCGGTGGTGTGGACGTTTCACGAAGGCGCCATTTCGGCGCCGGACGGCGAGCCCGTCGACCCACGCGCGGTCAAGCGGCTGGCGTACTCGAAGTGGATCAAGCGGCACGTCGCGAGCCGAGTCGACGCCTTGGTCGCGGTTTCGAAGCACTTGCCGGCCCTCCTCGGCCGCCCCGACGCCGCTGTCCTCCCCAGCGGCGTCGACATGAGCCTGTTCGTGCCCATGGATTCCGGCTCGGCGCGGCGGTGCTTGGGCCTGGCGGCCGACACGCGCTACGTGTTGTTTCCGTCGTCTCCGTCGCGACCGGAGAAGCGGTACGCGTTGGCGCGACGCGCGATCGAACGTCTGAAAGACATATGGCCGGGGTGCGGCGTGGAGCTGATCGCGCTCGACGCGATTCCGCGCGAGAAGGTGCCCCTCTACATCAACGCCGCCGACGTCCTGTTGATGACATCGAAGTTCGAAGCCTCGCCGCTGACCATCCGCGAGGCCCTCGCGTGCAACGTGCCCGTGGTCTCGACACCGGTGGGCGACGTGCCGGCGGTCCTCGAGTCCATCGCGGGCTGCTACCTGGTGCACGACGATCCCGACGGTATCGCGAAGGCGCTGCGCGCCGTGTTATCGGGGCCCCGGCGCATTGATTCGCGCGGCGAGATGCACCGCTACTCGATCGAAGCGCACGTCGAGGCGCTCCTCGGCGTCTATCGGGACGTCGTCGAACGCTCGCGCAAGCGCGAGAACGTGGCCTTCGTCCGTCATTGCTACTACTACCCGTGCGAGCTCAAGGTGAAGCGCGAGGCGGATGCGCTGCGGGGCGCCGGCTTCCAGCCCCGCGTCATTTGTTTGCGCGACCGCGGCGAGAAACGGCGCGAAACGATCGACGGCGTCGAGGTGTACCGCCTCCCGGTCCGACACAAGCGCGGCAAGCTGCTCCGGTACGCCTACGAATACAACGCGTTCTTCCTGCTGGCATCCCTGACTCTGGCATGGCTGCATCTACGACATCGACTCCGCACCGTGCAAGTGCACACCATGCCCGACTACCTCGTGTTCTGCGCGATGCTCCCCAAACTGACGGGCGCGCGCGTCGTTCTGCACTTGCACGAACCCATGCCGGAGCTGTTTGGAGCCATGTTCCGGCGTCGCTATACCGACTTCTTGGTGCGAGCGATCACGCACGCCCAGCGCGCGTCGATCGCTTTCGCCGATCGCGCGACCACTGTGACGCGCGAGATGCGGGCCACTTTCGGAAGGCATGGTTCGAGCATGGACAAAATCACCGTAGTGCTCAACGTTCCCGACGACCGGCTGTTTCGCTTGTCCGACTACGCGGACGTCCAGCGTCGGGTGGAGGACGTACGCGCATCCGAGCATCCGCGCGCTCTACGCGTGTTCACGCACGGCGCGATCGAGGTGCGCTATGGGGTTGACACCATCGTGCGCGCCATCGCGCGGCTCAAAAACGCCGTGCCCTCCGTGGAGTTCCGGTTCATGGGCAAGGGTGAGTATGTGGACACGGTCTTGGCGCTCGCCCGCGAGCTCGGGGTCGAGGACCGCGTCCGCTACCTGGGTTTCGTCCCGTTCGAGCAGATGATCGAAGAGATCGTGGCCGCCGAC
>JAKEHA010000352.1 GCA_022615275.1 Candidatus Latescibacterota bacterium | reverse complement strand
TCCAGGGGCGCATGGAGTTCGGCCCGCGCGCACTCGGCGCGCGCTCGATCATCGCGGACGCGCGCAACCCCGAGAACAAGACTGTGGTGAATCTCAAGATCAAGTTCCGCGAGAGCTTCCGGCCCTTCGCGCCTTCGGTGCTGGAAGAGAAGTGCAGCGAATGGTTCGACCTCGATGTGCCGAGTCCGTACATGCTGCTGGTCGCCGACGTGCGCGAAGGTAAGCGCACCATCCCGTCGGTGACGCACGTCGACCATTCGGCCCGCATCCAGACCGTCGACGAGCACTCGCTCCCGCGCTACTACCAGCTCATCAAGCGCTTCGACGAAAAGACGGGCTGCCCGGTGATTATCAATACTTCGTTCAACGTGCGCGGCGAGCCCATCGTGTGCACGCCCCACGAGGCCTACCTGTGCTTCATGCGCACCAACATGGACGTGCTGGTTCTGGACCGCTTCGTCATGTACAAACCGGACCAGAAGCCCCTCAAGGAAGATGTGGACTGGCGCACGCTGTTCGCGCTGGATTAGACTGCGTCCATGAAGGGCCGCAAGGCAACCCCGCGCCGGCATCCGGCGCTCGAGCCGAAGGATCTGCGTTGGGAGTGCGACGCGTCCCGCCTGGGCTTCGAGACCACCGACGAGCTCGAGTTCAAGCCCAACATCATTGGGCAGGATCGCGCGCTGGACGCGATTCGGCTCGGCCTCTCAATCCGTAGCCCCGGCTACAACATCTTCGTCTCCGGCCTGACCGGGACCGGCAAGCTCACCGCCATCCGCTACATGCTCGAAGGCATGGACCTTCGGCGCGACGACCTCATCGACATCTGCTACGTGCACAACTTCTCGGTCGAGGATACGCCCGTCTGTATCGTGCTGCCGGCCGGGTTCGCGTGCAAGTTGCGCGCGCGCATGAGAGACCTGCTCCACGCCGTCGTCGACTTGATACCGGCCGCGCTCCAGAGCGAGCGTTTCAAGCGCCAGCAGGCTCGCATCGCGGACGAGATCAAGAAGAACCGTGACGACATGCTGCAGAAGCTCGAGCAGGAAGTGAACGAGAACGGCTTCTCGATGGTGCAGGTCGAATACGAGGGCTACACCCGGCCCGAGATCGTGCCGCTGGTGGCCGGCGAGCCGACGCCGATCGACCGGCTTCCCAGCCTGCTGGTGCAGGGAAAGGTCAAACAGGGCGACTACGAGAAGTTCCAGACCGCGCACTCGGAGCTGTCGCGCAAGCTCGACGACTTCCTGATCGCCGCGCGCGACCTGCATCGAACCCTCGACCAGCGCACCGCCGAATTGGAGCGCCAGCACGTGGCGCCTCTGGTCGACGCGGAGTTGGCCAGGATTGCCAAGGAGTTCGACTCGGGCAAGGTGTCCCGTTTCCTTCACGACCTGCGCGAGTACGTCCTCGACCATCTGCCCATGTTCGTGGTCGCCAAGGGGGACCTGGCCAAGAAGCGCCGCGAGTTCCTGCCCTTCGACGTCAACGTGCTGGTCGACAACGAGGGGCGCCGCGAGGCACCCGTCGTCATCGAGACCTCGCCCACCTACGTCAACGTGTTCGGCACCATCGAGCGCTACGTCGGCCCCGACGGCGACCACTGGACCGACCACACCGCGATTCGCGGCGGGTCGCTGCTCCGCGCCAACGGCGGCTACTTGATCTTGAACATGATCGACGTGTTCGAAGAGCCGATGGTGTTTGTGGCGCTCAAGCGCGCGCTCAAGAGCCAGCGCCACACCATTCGCGGCTTCGATTCGCTCTTGCTGATGCCGATCGCCTCCATCAAGCCCGAGGCGGTCGAGCTCGATATCAAGGTGGTGCTGATCGGCGAGGCGTGGATGTACCAGGTGCTGTGGGACTACGACGAAGACTTTCGCACCGTGTTCAAGGTCAAGGCCGACTTCGACACCGTCATGCCCAACACGCTCGCCAACCAAAAGCGCTACTGCCGCTTCATCCGCGTGCTCACGCGCTTCGAGACCCTGCCGCCGTTCCATAATGATGCCTGCGGCTCGGTGATCGAGGAGGGCACGCGCCTGGCCGGCCGCCGCGATCGTCTCTCGACGCGTTTCAGCGAGATGGGCGATTTGATTCGCGAAGCCGCGCACTGGGCGACCAAGAGCGGTGCCAAGGTCGTGCGTGCCGGGCACGTGGCCAAGGCGGTCGCGGAGCGCGTGCGGCGCGTGAGCCTGATCGAGGACAAGGTGCAGGAGATGTACGACGACGGGTCGATTCTCATCGACACCGCGGGAGCGAAGATCGGCCAGGTCAATGGCCTCGCGATCTACGACGTCGGCGACCACGTCTTCGCGCGACCGAGCCGCATCACCGCCGAGACCGGTGTAGGGCGTGCGGGCGTCATTAACATCGAGCGCGAAGCCGACATGAGCGGCAAGATCCACAACAAGGGCGTGCTGATTCTAGAAGGTTACCTGCGCCGCATGTACGCGCAAGACAAGCCCATCACGGTGTCGGCGAGCTTGTGCTTCGAACAGGGGTACTCGTTCGTGGAGGGCGATAGTGCGTCGTCCACCGAGATGTATGCGCTGCTCTCCAGCTTGGCCGCGGTGCCGCTGCGGCAGGACATCGCCGTCACCGGGTCGGTCAATCAAAAGGGCGAGATCCAGCCCATCGGGGGCGTCAACGAGAAGATCGAGGGCTTCTTCGACGTGTGCACGCGGCGCGGGCTGACCGGACGCCAGGGTGTGATGATCCCCGCCCTCAACGCCGACGAGCTGATGCTGCGGCGCGACGTCGTCGACGCGGTGAAGAACAAGAAGTTCCACGTCTACGCCGTGCGCACCGTGGACGAGGGCGTCGAAGTATTGACCGGCAAGAAGGCGGGGCAGTGGATTCCGCGCCACGGCTTCGAGCACAACTCGATGCACGACCTGGTGGACCGCGGTCTTCGTCACTTCCACGACCGCTTGCGCGACGCCGAGGATGGTTCCACCGACGCAGCCGTGGAAGCGGCGGTCAAGAAGGCCAAGCGCAGCAAGACCTCCGGCGCGCCCAAACGCCCGCCCAAGAAACCTCCCAAGAAGCCGCCCCGCAAGCCTCCCAGGAAGCGGCGCACCCGCAGAGAGAGGTAATCGCCGTGTGCGGGCATTCGATGGAGCTTCGGCGCGAAGAGATCATCAAGGAGATCGCGCGCGACGTCGGCTTCTCGCTGGTCGGGATTGCGTCGGTGGAGCGCGATGCGCACGCCAACGCTGCCTTCGCGCGCTGGCTCGACGCCGGCATGCACGGCGAGATGGCCTATTTAGAGCGCCATCGCGCGCTACGTGAAGACGCTTCTTCGCTCCTCCCAGGCGCGCGCTCGGCGGTGTGCGTCGCGCTGAACTACTACCAAGATGTCGAAAAATCGCAACGCTCGATGGACGGTACCGACGGGCGCGGGCGCTTTTCCGTCTATGTCCACGGCGAGGACTACCACGCCGTGATGACTCGCCTGCTGGCCGAGCTCGAGCGCCGGTTGCACCTCGTGTTTCCGGACATTGCAACGCGTGCGTGCTGCGACATCCAACCCATCTCCGACCGCGCGATGGCGCTGCGCGCCGGCATCGCGTGGCTGGGCAAGAACACCAACGTGATCTCGCCCGAATTCGGCTCCTGGATCTTCCTGGGAGAGGTCCTAACCAACCTCGAGTTGCGGCAGGACGAGCCGCTGGAAACCCTGTGCGGCAAGTGCACCCGCTGCATCGACGCCTGCCCGACCGGCGCCCTCGACACCCCCTTCGTCCTCGACGCGCGCAAGTGCATCTCGTACCTCACCATCGAGAAGCGCGGCGACATCGACCCCGCGCTGGCCTCGAAGATCGGCATCGACGTCTACGGCTGCGACACCTGCCAGAGCGTGTGCCCGTTCAATCGGGTCGCGTCCGAGTCGCTCGTCTTCTTCCGCGGCGACAAGAGCCCGCTTGTCGACATGACGCTCCAGGAGTTGGCCACGATCAGCGACGAAGACTTCCGAGAGAAGACGAAGGGGAGTGCCATCCGGCGCGCGAAGGCGGACGGGATGCGAAGGAATGCGAGGCTGGCGAGAAGTCAGCCGGCGACCTCGGTCACCGACTCGTCGTCAGCATGGTAGGCGGCGTCGTTTCTTTGCCTTCGTCCAGCCGCTCGAAGTAGCGTTTGCGCGCCTCGAACAGCCAGTCGTAGTAGAGCTCCTTGTGCCAGAACTTTCCGGCCGTCTCGTAGTGTTTGGCGGCGGCCTTGTATTCGCCGCTGCTCGCGAGGATTTCGCCCGCGCGCGCGCTCGCGATCATCTGGTAGCAGTGATCCCATGCGCACACCTTGGGATTGATGGCGCCCGTGTACGCATCCAGCGCCTTCTGCTGGTCGCCCGACATGAGCCACGCCTCTCCGAGGTAGAACTGATCCGCGACGGTCGGGTTTTTCACGGCCTCCAACGCGGAGCGCACGCGCTCGCGTGAAGCGACGTCGCTGCCGTAGATGGATTCGACCTCGGCCGGACCCGGGCCGGTGGCCGCGGGCGGTTTGTCGAGGTCGGAGAGCATCTTCTTGGCTTCGTCGTGGAGGTACTTGGTGCGCGTATCGGCGAGCACGCGCTTCCAGAGTTCCTTCGCGCGCTCGCTTTCGCCGTGTTGCGCCATGATGCGCCCCAGCTCGAAGGCGGAGAAGGCCGGCACCCAGTCGGGGTGCTCCGGGTTCTCCTGGATCATCTGCTGCAAGCGGGGGATCGCGCGCGTCGGATTGTAGAAGCGATCCGCGTACGCACGCTGGAAGCGAATCAGCGTGAAGGTGGTGTGGTCGGTTTCATCGGGTGGGATCAGGCTCAAGCGCGCGACCGCGGCGTCCAGGCTGTCGCCGAGTGCCCCGCCGCGCCGCGGCATGAGCGGATACAGAATCGCTTCGGGACGCACGAAGGTGGCGTGGCGCGGGAACACGCGCCGCAGGTACGTGAAACCTTCGAGCCCTTCCTCGAAGCGCCCCTCGAAGCCGATGTAGACCGAGTACAGAATCAGCGCGTTGTCGGTCTCCTGGATCGAATCGTAGCCCTGCGCGAGCTCCATCATTTGCAGGCCGCGCTCGCGGTCGCCGGAGGGAAGGAACAAGAGCTTCGAGACGAACTTGTACGCCGACGGCAGCGTGTCGGCGAAGTAGAGGAACGCGCCCATCAAGCTCGACGCCACCGGCTCGCCGGGCTTTTGCTCGAGGTACCATTCGAGGTCTTCCTTGCCCTTCTTCGCGTCGCGGCCCGCGGACCAGAAGCTCTTTTCGTAGGTGTGCACGTGCGAGGAGAACATCCACGCCCATCCACGATAAAGACGCAGCTCGGGGTCGGTTTCGCCGGCCTGGATGCGCGCGTCGCAGGTCGCGATGACGCGGTCGAGTTCGACGTAGAGTGG
Source organism: Candidatus Latescibacterota bacterium (assembly GCA_022615275.1). Lineage (GTDB taxonomy): Bacteria > Krumholzibacteriota > Krumholzibacteriia > WVZY01 > JAKEHA01 > JAKEHA01. Next base: position 12,737 of record JAKEHA010000352.1, on the reverse strand, counting down.
TTGCGCGAGCTCCTTCACCACTTCTTTCTGCTCGTCGTCGACGGGAATCAACTCGCGCTGGAGACGCGCGCGCATGAGGTGGTATTTCGGCTCGCCCTTGGATATGGGGGCCAGAGAATCGGTCCAAATCATGGCGGCCCGGATCTGGGCATTGAAGACCCGACGCAGCACCTGTCGCACTTCGGGCTCCGTGAGGTCGCGACTTGCGGTGATGGCGGGGTCGGCGCTTTGTGCCGGGTGGTCGCCGATCGCGGCCAGCCCGGCCGCGAAAAACAGCGTAAGTGTAAGTAAACGAAATAGTTTCATGCGCGACGAAGCCCCTCCCGGGCGGCGAAATATCGGCGGAGTATGCACGAAGTGGACCGCTTCGGCTAGTCCCGACCGGCGCAGCAGGATGGCATATGGGTTGCTCCCTATCGTTGGATTCCCCCTTTTTGCCATGTCCAGTCTGTCATGAAAGATACGAAGCTGAACGCTACCGTCGAGGCCCAGGCTCCGCCCGAGCACGTGGCCGCCGCCGAGCAGGTCCTGAAGGCCCTGACCAAGCTGGTCGCGGGCCGGAAGATCTATGCCGCCAACAACCCGCGGCTGGAGCAGTTCCGCGGCGACCTCGGCGCCGCGATGCGCCGCTTCTTCGAGTTCGAAGACGATCTCGTGCTCGACGTCGATCAATTCGTGATTCGCTGGAGCGACAGCATCGTGTACGAGAATCCGCGCCGCGAAGAGAGTCTCGCCTTCTTGCTGTACAAAGACGGCGTGGGCGAGCTCACGTTCCAGCCCCGATCGGTGGGCGAGGAAGTCGATCGCCTGGTCGAGATGATGGCCGACGAGCTGCACAGCCTGGGCGGCGACGAGGACATCGTCACGCGGCTGTGGAACGCGAACTTCGAGCACATCCACTATCGCGTGCTCGACGACTACGTCGCCGAGGAATTCGGAGCCGGCGCCGCGGACGGGTCCTCGGAAGCACGCTCCGACGAGACCAGCGACCACGCCGAGCTGTTGCCCGACCACCCGAGTTTTGCGGAGAAGGGGCGCGTGATCGTCGACCAAGCCGAGACGCTGGGCTCCATCGACATTTACCTGCGCGGCATCTCGGGTCAGCACCACCACAAGGACGACGAGCGCGAGGCGGCCTATCAGAAGACGCTGCGCTCGTGCTTCAACGTGACGAACGAAGAGACTGCACTCTACCGCGCGGAATTGGAGCGCGAGAAGACCGAGGACGGTGTCGCCGCCTTCGCGGAGGCGATCCTCGTCTTCACGCTCCTCGTCGACGCGTCCGCCGTACGCGACGTGACGACGGTCGTCGAGCGGTTGGTCGAGTACGCGCTGCACGAGAAGAATCCCGCGACACTCGAGCGCGTCGTTCGTTTGGTCAAAGAGTTTCGCGCCCGCGAGGACTTGACCGATCCGGTGCGCCAGTTCTGCGACAAACAGCTCTCGCGCCTAGCCGACCCCGACTTGGTGGCGTCCTTCCTCGAGGGCACGGGCGCGGACGGGCGCGCGGACGCGGGCGTTGCCTACGCGACGGTGGTCGGGACGCCCGCGCTGGACGCGCTGGTCAAGACGCTCCATCGCGCGGAAGGCCCCGTGCTGCACAAGCGCATCTGCGACGCCATCCTCGCCATCGCGGGAGGCTCGCCGCAGGACGTGCTCGACATCATCGACCACCTCGACGTCGATCATCCCGAGGAAGCGATCGACGCCGTCTACCTGGCCAAGGCGCTCAAGGTGAAAGCGCTCACCCCGCGCCTGCGCGAGCTGGTGTTCTACCCCGATGCGCGCGTGAAGCTCGAGATGCTCGGCATGGTGGCCGCCGACGACGACACGGATGCGACCCAGCTCCTGCTGCAATCGCTGGGCGACCTCGACAAGCGCGTGCGTATCCGCGTGCTCGAAGCCCTCGCCGCCCGCAACGAACCCAAGGTGCGCGAAAAGCTGGGCGAGATGGCCTTCGCGAAGGACTTGGCCGAGCGCGCGCCCGACGAACAGGAAGCGATCTTCAAGACGCTGGGGTCGGTGGGGGATGCGCACACCGTCGACCAGCTGCGGTCCCTGCTCGAGAAGCGCAAGCTCATCCACCTGGGCAAGGGCAACGAGTCCAAGCTGCTCGCGATCAAGGCGCTCGAGCGCGTCCGCGAGCGCGCCGCGCTCGACGTGCTCACGCGCCTGTGCGAGGACAGCAGCGAGGCGGTGCGCCTGCGCGCACAGCGGGCCAAGGACCACCTCGCGGCCGTGTTGGCGGGTAAGAATCCGAAGGGCGGTGAGGACGCATGATGGACGACCGCATTCACATGGGCGCCGGCGAGGCGACGCTGACCGCCGACGACGACGGTCGCACGCCCGAGGACCGCGCGTTCTTGAAGCAAAACGGCGAAGCCCTCGTGATTCGGCTGTTCGCCGCCAGCAAGACCCTGCGCCTCTACGACCTCAACAACCGCGCCACCCAGCGCGTGCTGGCCGAGGTGATGGAGTCGCTCGCGCGCATCATGGAGCGCGAGGGCCGCATTTTCATTCGCAGCTCGAACGACTTCCTGCTCTTGAACGAGTACCGAATCCCGGTCGAACCCCAGCACTACGGCCCCTTCGAGTTCTGGGTCGGCGAGATGAAGAAGCGCGAAGTGGAAGCGATCGAGATCGGCTCCATGACGTCGACCAAGGACATCGGGACCTTCCTCTCGGAGTTCGCGAAGGTCGAGCCGGGCGAGAACGCGTGCAGCGAGATCGAGCAGCGCTTGAAGGCAGCCGAGGTGGAGTCGATTGCGGTCACGCGCTACATCGAGCGCGCCACCCAGCTCACCGACGTCAAACGCGTCAAGACCGACGTGCGCCAGGAAAGCAACCGCGTTTACTTCAGGACCGTCGCGCTGATGGGCAACGTGCTGCGCACCGCGGAAGAAAAGCAGATCCTCCAGGTGCGCAAGGCCAAGCGCTTGACGCAGCAAATGGTCGACATCATCCAGGGCGACGAGTCGATGCTGCTCGGACTCGCGAGCATCAAGAACTTCGACGCCTACACCTTCGCGCACTGCGTCAACGTGTGCATTCTCTCGATGCTGATCGGCGACCGCATGCGCCTCGAAAAGGCCGACGTGGCCCGCCTGGGGCTGGCCGCTCTCATGCACGACATCGGCAAGACCTACATCCCGGCCACGATTCTCAATTCGACCGGCAAGCTCACCGACCGCGAATGGGAGCTGATGAAGTACCACACCTTCTTCGGGGTCAAGGAGCTCTCCCGCGCCAACGCGCTGCGCGAAGCCGTCGACTCGATGTTCGTGGCGGTGCAGCACCACGTCCACTACAACGACAACGGCTACCCGCAGCGCACGGGCGGCTGGAAGCTGCGCCTCTTCAGCCGCATCGTCACGGTCGCGGACTACTACGATGCCATGACCGCGTGGCGCATCTATCAGAAGGAGCCCATCACGCCCGACCAGGCGCTGTTGTTCATCCTTCAAAACAGCGGCAACATCTTCGACCCGTTCGTGGTGAAGGTGTTCATCCACGCCATGGGCCTGTACCCGGTGGGCACCGTGGTCGAGCTGGACCAGGGCGAAATCGGTGTGGTGACGCGGCAGAACGGCGACGTGAAATTGCTCCACCGGCCCGTGGTCGAGACCGTGCGCAACGAAGGAGACCGTGCCGTGCGCGAAGCCATCGACCTCGCCGAGCGCGACCCCGACGGCAACTACGTGCGCACCATCACGCGCGCGCTCCACGAGTCGCAAGTCGACATCGACCGCCGCCTGATCTTCCTCGCCGATACCACCAGCGACGCCGAACAGGTCTAGCGCGCGTTCACCGCGAGTCCCGCGGGCTTCCGGTACGCGAGCTGCAGCTCGATCGATTAGTACTTCGGGAGCGTCGAATCGATCTCGTCCGACCAAGCGTGAATGCCGCCCTTCAAGTTCCACACCCGCTCGAAGCCCGCGTCTTGCAGAAACTCCACCGCTTGTGCCGAGCGCACGCCGGTACGGCAGTGCACGACGATGTCGCGCGCCGAATCCAACTCGTGGACGCGCGCGGCCAGCTCGCCCAAGGGGATCAACAGGCCGCCGATGTTGCAGATCTTGTACTCGTGCGGCTCGCGCACGTCGAGGACGACGACGTCTTCGCCCTTGTCGAGGCGTTGCTTGAGATCCTTGACGCTCATGGTCGGAACTGACACGTCGGATTGCACCTCTTCTCCGCGGATGCCGCAGAACTCTTCGTAGTCGATGAGTGACGTGAGCGTGCGATGCTCGCCGCACACCGGGCACTCGGGGTTCTTCCGCAGCTTGAGCTCGCGGAAAGTCATCTTGAGGGCGTCGAACAGCAGCAGGCGGCCGCTCAGCAGGTCGCCGGCCTGCAGTATCCACTTGATCGCTTCGTTGGCCTGGATCGCGCCCACGATCCCGGGCAGCACACCCAGCACGCCGCCTTCGGCGCAGCTCGGGACCAGCCCCGGCGGCGGCGGCGACGGATACAGGCAGCGATAGCACGGCCCGTCTTCGGTAGCGAAGACCGTGATCTGACCCTCGAAGCGAAAAATGCTGCCGTACACATACGGCCTCCCGAGCAACACGCACGCGTCGTTGACCAGGTAGCGCGTCGGGAAGTTGTCCGTGCCGTCGACGACGATATCATAGTCGCGAATGATGTCCAACGCGTTGTCGCTCGTGAGCCGCGTCTCGTGCAGGACGAACTCGACTTCGGGGTTGAGATCGCCCAGGCGCTCGCGCGCGGCGGCCAGCTTGGCGCGGCCGACGTCCTTGGTCCCGAAGGTGACCTGCCGCTGCAGATTCGTATAATCCACGACGTCGAAGTCGACCAGGCCGATTCTGCCCACGCCCGCGGCCGTGAGATACAAACCCGCCGGAGCACCCAGGCCGCCGGTCCCGATCAGGAGCACCTTCGCCCCCTTGAGCTTCAACTGTCCGTCGACCGCCACTTCGGGCATGATCAGGTGGCGGCTGTAGCGCTTCACTTCCTCGGGCGACAAGCCTTCGACCGCGTAGACGTTGGGCTTGGGAGACCCGCCCGCGATCGACGGCACGATGCTCACCACGTCTCCCGGCTTCAATTGGGTATCGTCTCTCTGCAGATAGCGAACGTCTTCGTCGTTGACGTAAACGTTGACAAAGCTGCGAAGGCGTCCGCTTTCGTCGTAGAGGTGCTTGTGGAGATCGTGGTGTTCGGCGACCAGGCGCGAGAGCGCCTCGCCCACCGTGGCCGCTTCTACGTGCACGGAATCGCGCGCGCCGACGAAACGCCGGAGCGCGGAGGGAATCATGATCTGGGTTGCCATCGTCGTCACCTGCTCGCGGAAGCGATCTCCGCGATATTCTCCGGGGTAAAGGCTTCGCGATCGTCGTCGAGCGTCCAGCTGGTCAACTCTCCGGCGCGACCCTCGCGCACGGACACGATTACGTACGAGTAGGACGGAAGCGCGTGCTCGCGGTCGTAGTCCGACGGGCGCGCGGGCTGGTCGGGGTGCGAATGATAGAAGCCGAGGACGTCGAGCGATTTCTCGCGTGCCGAGCGCTCGATGGCACGATAGTCGTCGGCGCTGATGAGGAAGCGACGCGACGCATCTTCGGCTTCGCGCCGGTTCTCCACGGGCTCGAGTACCAGCACCCATTTCGTCGACGCCGGCGAAGGGGCCGAGCCCGCGCGGCCCAGAAGCGCGCCGCAGCACTCGCTGGGATAGTCGCGCTGCGCGTGGGCGCGAATCGCCGCGATCAATTCGGGCGCGATGCGGATCATTCCGGAACCTCCTCCCAGAAACGCTCGTTCAGGTACTTCTCTCCGTTGTCGGGGAAGATGGTGACGATCATCGCGGGACGTTCGCGTGGGAGCGAGCGCGCGAGCTCCAAGCACGCGACCGCCGCCGCGCCCGAAGAAATGCCGACCAGCATGCCCTCCTCGCGAATCAGGCGCTTGACCGCGCGGTACGCGGTCTCGGTGTGGACCTCGACGTTGCGATCGGCGAGCGACGCGTCGTAGATGGCCGGCACGCGCGCCGACGGCATGTGCTTCATGCCTTCGAGGCCGTGGAAGGGCGAGTCGGGCTGTACCGAGATGCACTCGATGCGCGGGTTGAGCTCGCGCAGGCGCCGCGCGGTTCCCATGAACGACCCGCTCGTTCCCAGCACGGCGACGAAGTGCGTCACGCACCCCGCGGTCTGGTTCCAGATCTCCCACGCCGTGCCTTCGTAGTGGGCGCGCCAGTTGTCGTCGTTGTCGTACTGATTGAGATAGCAGTAGCGCTCGGGCGATGCGGCATGGAGCGCCCGTGCTGCCTCGATGGCGCCGTCGACGCCGAGCGCGGGATCGGTGAAGGTGAGCTCGGCGCCGTACGCGCGCAGGATCCGAATGCGCTCGACGCTCGCATTGGCCGGTAGAGTGAGGTGCACGCGGTAGCCGCGTGCGGCCGCGATCATCGCGTAGCCGATGCCGGTGTTGCCCGAGGTGGCGTCCAGTACGGTCTGACCCGGTCGAAGCCGCCCCGACTGCTCGGCCGCGAGGATCATGCGCAGCGCGGGCCGGTCCTTGACGGACCCGCCGGGATTGAGCCATTCCGCCTTGGCGTAGATGGAGGCGTTGGGAAACTCGCGGTCGATTCGCTCTAGGCGAAACAGCGGGGTGCGGCCGATCTTGGAGAGAATCGACTCGCTTTCGGAGCCCTGGTTGGGCCGAACGAGACGCAGTGGAATTGACGACATGGCAGGTTCGGCATGATCTCGGACTCTTTGGGTGCGATTCCTTCGACGACTAAAGAGCAACGATAAGATACCACGGGTCAATGGATTCCGCAACCGGGAGGTTCTCCGGCCGGCGCAAATCCTGCTCAAAACGGCGTGGAACCCGGCGCCGTCGGCGCGTATAATACGGTGTCCCTGACCCCATGGGTGGCGTTCACCCGGGCCCGTTTACCGATTGCACCGAAACAATTTCGAGGAGTGGCCATGCACAGGCGGATGGTAGCGAGTATCGGCGTTTTGACCTTCGTCCTCGCCCTGGCGGAGGCGGTCATCGCCCAGGAAGCGTCGAAGCCGGCGCCGGCCAAGCCGGCCGCGACCGGCCCCCGGCCGATCATCGAGATTCCCAAGATGCGCCAGGACTTCGGCGAAGTCTACGAGCGCGACAAGTTCGAGTACTCCTTCGTGGTGAAGAACCGCGGCAAGGCGGACCTCGTCATCTCCGAAGTGAAGCCGGGCTGCGGATGCACGGTGGCGAACTTCGACAAGGTGATACCGCCCGGCGGCGAGGGCAAGATCGAGTTGGTCCTCGACGGCACCCGCGTGCACGGCGAGTTCGCCAAGACCGCGCAGGTTCACTCCAACGATCCCGATCACCCCGAACTCACGCTCACCATCGCGGGCAAGAAGGTCGCGTTTCTCAATATAGTGCCCGACGGCGTCGTGTACCTGCAGGGCCGCTACGAAGAAGTCGTCGAAAAGGAAGTGACGATTTCGTCGAACGAAAAGCTGCCCGACTTCAAGGTCATCGGCGTCACTTCCGATGTCGACGACAAGATCTCCTACGAGGTCAAGCCGGCCGCCAAGAAGGGCGAGTACACGTTGCGCATCAAGAAGAACCCCGACCTGCCCATGAGCACGTCCTACGGGAGCGTCACTATCAAGACCAACAGCACCAACGCGCCCGAGACCAAGTTGCAGGTGCAGGTCATGACCAAGGGCAACATCACCGTGAGCCCGTCCTCGGTGAACTTCGGGAACGTCGCGTTTGGCGCCAAGGACAAGGAAGCGAACCCGGTGACGCGCACCGTCATGGTGATCAAGAACTCCGGCGAGGGCCTCGACGTGAAGGACGTCAAGGTCGACAACCCCAACTTCAAGGTCAAGTTCGAGCCGGTGACGCCGGGCAAGCAGTTCAAGGTCGAAGTCACCTTCTCGCCGCCGCTCAAGCGGACCGCCTCGCAGCGCGAGACGGGAGAACTCATCATCAACACCAACGATCCCCGCGAGCCGTCGGTGCGCGTGCACCTGACGGCACGGGCCATGTAAGGACGGGTATGGGCAACGTCGTGAAGCGGAACCTCGTCGTGCTGACCGCGGCGGCCGGCCTCGCGCTCTTCGCGGCCGACTCGGTGCGGTCGCAGGGTCAGCCCAAGATCGACATCCCGGAGACGCGCTACGACTTCGGCCGGGTGTTCGAACGCAAGCAGTACATCCACGACTTCATCGTGTACAACCGCGGCGACGCGGACTTGGTCATCAACAACGTGCGGCCCAGCTGCGGCTGCACCGTGACCAACTTCGACAAGTTGATCGCGCCCGGCGAGCAGGGGAAGATCGAGTTCGTCCTCGACGGGGAGAAGGTGCACAACGAGTTCAACAAGAACGCCACCGTCAGCTCCAACGACCCCACGTATCCCACGATGACGATCGCGGTCGCGGGCCACGAGATTCCGTACCTGAACATCGATCCCGCGGGCACGGTCTACTTGCACGGTCGGTACGGCGAGCACATCGAGCGTTCGATGACGGTGTCGTCGAACGAGGAAGATCTCGATTTCAAGGTCCTGCGCGCGTCGTCGAACATCGACGACAAGATCACGTACAAGGTGGAGCCGGCGTCGACCGCGGGCACGTACCAGGTCACCGTCTACAAGAACCCGCAGCTGCCCACGCTCATTACCTATGGAACGCTGTACCTGCACACCAACAGCAAGGTGTCGCCGAAATCGGAGATCCAGGTGCACATCATCACCAAGGGCGACATCACGGTGAGCCCGCAGGCCGTGAACTTCGGTCAGGTGAAGTTCGCCGAGGGCGCGGGGTCCGGCCAAGCGGTCACGCGCAGCATCATCGTCTCCCGGTCGTCGGGGGAGTTCGCGATCAAGGACGTCAAGTTGAGCAACCCGAACTTCTCGGCCGTCGTGGAGCCTGTGGCTGATGGCAAACAGTACCGAGTCCAGGTCACGTTCACGCCCCCGCTCAAGACGCTGGTGCAGCAGAGCGAGACCTCCGAGATGATCATTCACACCAACGACGCGCAGGAGCCGGCCATTCGCGTGGCCGTCGCCGCGCGGGCTATGTAACGGAGAATTCCGAATGAACCGACGCGTATGGATGTGGGCGGCGCTGGCGATCGCGATCGTGGTGCCCGTCGTGCTGTTGAGCGCAAAGGACAAGGCCCCCGCGGAAGTCGCGACCGCACAAGTCCAGGCCGAAGAGACCAAGCCGCTGGGCATTCCGGTTTCCGCGAACGCCGCGACCGCGAAAGTCACGCTGCCGGAGGGATCGAGCGCGGAGGACGTGTACACCAAGCTGACGGCCGAGATCGAGGCGCAGGCGCAGCGCATGGGAACGGCCGCGTCGCCCGAGGAGCAGATGGCCATCCTCGACGAGATCGCCGCCAAGCTGGAGGCGTTCCGTAGCCAATACTCCGGCACGCCCGAGGCGCTGGACGCGGCCTTCCAGCTCGGGGCCATGAAGGCCAGCACGCAGCAGTTCGAGCAGGCGGTGCCGTATCTCGCCGAGTTCGTCGGCAAGGCCGATTCGTCGCAGCGCGAGAAGCTCACATACGCGCACTATTATCTGGCCGAGTCCTTCAAGAACACGGGCGAGTACGACAAGGCGGAAGGGGAGTACAAGCTCATCCTGCGCGACTACTCCGACGTCAATCGCAACCTGACCAACTACGTTTCGACCAGCCTCGACGGTCTCGCGTCCGAGCGCAAGCTCGCGATCGGCGGCGACCCCATCGACTTCGACGTAAAGAGCCTCAAGGGCGAGCGCATCTCACCGGCCGCGTACCGCGGCAAGGTGCTCCTGATCGACTTCTGGGCCACGTGGTGCGGGCCGTGCATCGCGGAGATGCCCAACGTGAAGAACGTGTACTCGAAGTACCACGGCAAGGGCTTCGAGATCGTCGGAATCTCGCTCGACCAGTCGCGCGACAAGCTCGACCGCTACATCGCGAGTCAGGGTATCGAGTGGCCGCAGTACTTCGACGGCAAGTGGTGGAACAACGACGTCGCGGTGAGCTACGGCATCAAGTCGATTCCGGCCACGATCCTGGTCGATAAGAAGGGGAAGATCCGCTACAAGTCGCTGCGCGGCAAGCAGCTCGAGACGGCCGTGCAGGAGTTGCTGGCGGAGAAGGTCTAGCGACCTAACGCTGCCCGGCGGGTCCTGTCACTCGTCACCCCGCGGACTGACGCCGCGGGGGCCCCACGAGCGCCACCCGCCGGGGGACGCTAAACGCTGTTCCCTTCGCCATCCGCCGGGCAGCGTTTGCCGACCAATCGCTCGATAATCTCCATCTCCATCCTGATGCGGTCGTCCCACGACGTGAACGTCGCGCGCGCGACGTTGCGCGCGTTGGCGGACATGCGCGTGCGTTCGTGGTTGTCGTCCAGCAGCGTCGCGATCGCGTTCGCGAGCGCGTCCACGTCGCCGTCCGGAACTACGGCGCCGGTTTCGCCATCGCGCACGACCGTGCGCGTATCGCCGGTGTCGTAGGCGACGACGGGGACGCCGCACAGCATGGCCTCGCAGGTCGGGAGCGCGCGGTTGGTGAGGCGGCTGGTCGACACGAAGAGGTCGGCCGTGGCCATCAGCGCGGGCACGTCGGCGTGGGGAACGACGCCGAGGAAGCGGACCTCGTTCGCCACACCCATCTCATTCGCCAGCCGCTCGCACGCCTCGCGCTCGAAACCGTCGCCCGCGAACACGAAGCAGGCGGGCCGCTGCTTCAGCACCTGCTTAGCCGCGAGGACGAAGTCACGCGGGCGCTTGGAGGGAACTAGGCGCGCGAGGAACAGCACCACCGGCCGGTCGGACGGGAGCGGGTAGCGGGTACGCGCCTGCGCGCGGTCGATGGACAGGTCGGCCCACTCGACGTCGAGCCCGTTGGGAAGGAAGTGCACTTTCTCCGCCGGGATGCCGCGCGCACGCAGGATCTCGCCGCCGCGGGTGCCGTCGTCGAGGACGATCCACGCGTCCTGATCGTACTTCAGCGCATACAGCTGTTCGACGTTCTTGAACAGGTACTTGAGCGGCGGCCACTCGGTGTGCACGAGGTCCATCACGCCGAACAGCTTCACCACTCCCGGAATTCCGAGCCGCTTGCGGCACCACCACGTTGCGGGTGCGGCGTAGTAGGTGTGGCCCAGGACCACGTCCACGCGCAGCTCGCGCGCCAAGCGCAGCACGCGCGGCGTCACCACGATGACGTACAGCAACGGCCACAGCGGGCGCCGAATCCACGTGGGGAGGCGACTCGTGGGTGGGAAGAAATTCGGGTAGTGGTGGGTGCGAACGCGGGGGTCGGAAGCGGTGTGCGCGCGTCGCGACGCGGGTCTTAGAAAGTGAAGCTCGTAGCCGGCGCGCGTGAAGCGCTCGACGAAGTGCTCGTCGTCGGACACGCCCGCCTTCACGTCGGCGTCGACGCCGAGCGACCACATCGTCTCCCACAGCGACACGACCAGAATGCGCCCCTTGGCGGGCCGGGCCTCGCTGCGACGCGGGTCGTTCACCCGATGCGACACGAGAGCGTGCCGAGACCTTCGATGTCGGCCACCAAGCGGTCGCCGGGCGCGAGGAAGCGCGGCGGCTTGCGGTACACGCCCACGCCGGCCGGCGTTCCCGTCGCGATCACGTCGCCGGGCTCGAGAGTGGCGGTCTGCGAGATGTAGTGCACGAGGTAATCGACCGTGAAGGTCATGCGGTCGGTGCGGCTCGCTTGCACGGTCTCGCCGTTGACGGAGAGTGAAATCGAGAGCGCGTGCGGGTCGGCGATCTCGTCGCGTGTCGTGAGCCACGGCCCCAGCGGCCCGCTGCCGTCGGTGCTCTTGGCGCGAAACCACTGCTTCTCGCGCGCCTGCAGGTCGCGCGCAGTGAGGTCCATGAAGACCGCGTAGCCCGCCACGTAGCCGTACGCGTCCTCGCGCGCCACCCGGCGCGCGCGCTTGCCCATGACGAACGCCAGCTCCACTTCGTAGTCGAATTGCTCGACGCCCGGCGGATACGGGACCGCATCGCCGTCGCCGCAGAGCGCGTTGGGCCCTTTCAGGAACATCATGGGCGAATCGGGCGCGGACTTGCCCTGCTCTTCCGCGTGGTCGGCGTAGTTCAGGCCCAGGCACACGATCTTGGACGGATTGGTGATCGCGGGACCGAGCCGCACCGCGCCCAGAGGGTTGCGCGCGGAGGGAAGCGACCCGGCGCGCGCGAGGATCGCGCGTACGTCGTCGAGGTGGTCGCCGGCGAGGATCTCGCGCACGGTGCGCGGGATCCTCGCCGATACCGCGCACAGGTCGATCACGTCGTCGCCCGCGACGACGCCGGGTCGTTCTTCACCGGCGGGGCCGAAACTTACCAGTCGCATGCGCTAGCTCGTCAGTTTGTTGAGGCGTGACAGGAACTCTTCCTTGTCGATGAACTCGACCGCACGCAGATTCTGGCGCTCGCGCCCGGCCGCATCGATGAACACGATGGTCGGGACTCCGCGAATGTCGTATTTCTTGCGCAGCTCGCGCACCGCGGGCGAGCCGTGCATGGTCAAATCGGCCTTGAGCGGCACGACGCCCTTCGCGGCCTCGATCACCTCGGGTTGGTTGAACGTCAAATGGTCGAGCTCTTTGCACGGCAGGCACCACTCGGCGGAAAAGTCGATCACGACCGGCTTGCCTTGTTCGACCGCCTGCGCGAGCGCCGCTTCCTCGTACGGTATCCACGCGATGCCCGCGGCGGCGCTGCGCCCCAGGATGTTGCCCGGCG
>JAKEHA010000351.1 GCA_022615275.1 Candidatus Latescibacterota bacterium | reverse complement strand
CCGGCATCGCGCAGGAGGCCGAGTGCCGCCCGGTGGATGTCACGGACCCGAAGGCCATCGTGGGGCTCGCGCAAGAGCTCCACGCGGACCTGACGGTCATCGGACCGGAGGCGCCGCTGGTTGCGGGCGCGGTGGACGCGCTCGAGCAGGCGGGGCTCTCGGCGCTCGGGCCGACGCAGGCCGCGGCGCAACTTGAGGGCAGCAAGATTTTCGCCAAGCAATTCATGCAGCGGCATGCGATTCCCACGGCGCGTTTCGAGGTGGCGGTGGAGATCAGCATCATCGGCGACGCCCACGGGCTGCAGAGCACGCTGGCCGAAAAGAAGAAGATCCTCGACGCCATCGCGCGCAACGGGCTCGCCGAGCGCACGCGCCTCTTGGGGTATCAACCGTACCCCGTCGTCATGGAGGAAGCGCGCCGCCACCACGTGTTTTTGAGCCCGAGTGTGACCGCCTCCGACGGCGACACCGAGGGCGGCGCGCCGGTTTCGCTGATCGAGATGAGTGCGGCCGGCTTGATGATCGTGAGCACCACGCACTGCGACATTCCCGGCGTGGTGATCCACGGTGAGACGGGGCTGTTGGCGCCCGAGCACGACGTCGACGCACTCGCCGCGCACCTGCGCTGGTTGGTCGCGAATCCGTCGCGCTGGGGCGAGATGCGCGCCGCGGCCCGCGCCCACATCGAGGCCGAGTTCGACGCGCGCCGCCAGGGCGAGCGCCTGGCCGCGGTTTATCGCGAGATCGACGCGGCGCGTGCGCCGCAGCGCGCGGGGACGGTGGCGCCATGACGCGAGCGGCCAACTCGACTTGGTACAACTGGTACGCGAACGACCTGCTCGCGCGCCACATCGGGCAGCTCGCACGCGGGCTTTCGGGATCGCTGGTGATCGACGTGGGCTGCGGCGAGTCGCCCTACCGCGCCTTGCTCTCGGGCTTCTCGCGCTACGTCGGCCTGGACGCGCCCGGGCGTCCCGACAGCGGGAGCCGCCCCGACGTGATGGGCGACGCGGCCGCACTCCCGTTTGGTACCGCGAGCGCGGATGCGGTCTTGTGCACGGAAGTGATCGAGCACGTTCCCGATCCCGCGCTGCTTTTCGCCGAAGCGCGCCGGGTCTTGAAGCCGGGCGGGTCGCTGCTCCTCTCCGCGCCCTTCACGTGGCACCTGCACGACGAGCCGCACGACTACTGGCGCTTCACCGAGTTCGGCCTGCGGTTGTTGTGCGAGCGCGCGGGTTTTGAGGTCGCCACCGTGCGCGCGACCAACGGCAGCCTCGGTGCGCTCTTGCAGGAGCGCGCGTACTGGCTCTACTTCGTCTCCGGGCCGATGCGTCCGCTCGCGCGCCCCGTCGTGTGGCTCCTGCAGGCGATCGCGGCGGCCGCAGCACCGCTCGATCGCAACCGGCGCATGGCCAGCAACTACGTCGTCCTGGCGAGAAAGGCGTGATGTCGCAGGTCTTTCTCTTGGGCACGCAGCGCTCGGGCACGACGTGGCTCGCGAACATCTTCGATTCGCACCCCGAGTGCTTGCACTTCTACGAGCCCTTCGCGCCCGCGTATCGATTGCTGCCGTACTTCCCGAACGAGTTCGAATGGCTCTCGCCGCCCGCGCCGGCGCTGGCTGAAAGGCTGCGCGCCGATCTTCCGCGCCTGGTGTCGCACCGCTCGATCTTCTTCGATCCCGTGCACGCGACCCGGCGCCAGTTCGAGCGGGAAGCGTGGCTCATGGGCAAGCTGGAAGCGGCGTACCGGCGCTTTCATATCGCCCCCTTGCGCTTCGCCGCGCAGTTCAATCTGCTGCACCTGAATCGCCTCGGGCAGAAGCCGGTCGCGTACTTCGAAAAGGGCGAGATCAAGGTGACGGCCATCAAGGACGTGCGCCTGTACTTCAAGGCGGCCTTCTTGGCCGAGGCACTCCCGGACGCGCGCTTCATTCATATCGTCCGCCACCCGGCCGCGGTCGTCGGCTCGATGGATCACCAACTGAAGCAGGGGCGCCTGGTCGAGATCGCGGCCCACATCGACCGCTTCGTTGCTTCCATACGCGCGCAGGAGCCCCTTGCTCGCTACGAACCCGTGCTCGCGCGCGTGCGCGACGGCCACCGTTTCGACCAGCTGGCCGCGTACTGGCGCGTGGCCAACGAGGAGCTCGAACGCCAGTTGTCCGCTTTGCGGCCACGCGCGTTCCCGCTGGTCTACGAAGACCTCGCCACCGACCCGCTCGCGCGCGTGGCGACGATGTTCGCGTGGTGCGGGCTCACGGTGCCGGCCTCGACCGACGCCTACGTGCGCGCATCGTCGACCTCGCGCACCGACCGCCGGACGGTGCTGGACACCAACCGCGTCTCGGCCACCTACTATCGCGACTGGGTGTCGAAGGTGTCGCCCGAGCTGGTCGCGTCGGTCGAGCGCGTGTGCGGCGACAGCCCGCTCATGAGCCGCTTCGCGCCCTACTACGAGGGGTGACCGTGTCGCACGACGTCGATATCAAGCAACTGCGCCGGCGCGCGACCTCGGGCGCGCGCTGGACCGCGGCCGCCACGGGGTCGCGCGTCGGACTGCAGTTCTTGCAGCTCGCGATCCTGGCGCGCTTGCTGCGCGTGGAAGACTTCGGCGTCATGGCCATCGCCAACGTCGCCATGGCCTTCGCGGTCACCTTCAGCGACGCCGGGGTGAGCAACGCGATCATTCATTACCGCGATGCCAAGCGCGAGGAGCTCTCGAGCCTGTACTGGCTCAACGTCCTGGGCGGTCTCGTCGTGTACGTCGCCATGTGGTTCGCGGCACCGCACGTGGCGAGCTTCTACCAGCAACCGACACTCCAGCCGGTCTTGCGCGCGGCCTCGGTCGTCTTCATCGTGGGACCGCTGGGCCAGCAGTTCCAGGTGCTGTTCGAGCGCGATCTCCACTTCGGACGGCTCGCGGTGGTCGAGATCGTGTCGCTCCTCGTGGGCACGGTGGTCGGCATCGTGCTCGCGGTGCGCGGCTTCGGCGTGTGGTCGCTGGTGTGGTCGTCGGTGCTTGCGAGTGTGTTGCGGTCGCTCGGCCTGGTCTTCATCGGGTGGAGGCACTGGCGGCCGATGCTCCACTTCGTCCCGCGCGAGTGCGGGCGCTTCCTCCACTTCGGCGCCTATCAGATGGGGGAGAAGACGGTGAACCTGGCCGCGCAAACCCTCGACAAGCTGGTGATCGGGTACCTGCTCGGCGCGGGACCGCTCGGGTACTACGAGCTGGCGTACCGGTTCATCTCGCGGCCGCATCAGATTATCAACTCTTTGTTCACGCGCGTCGCGTTTCCGGTCTTCTCCGCGGTCCAGCACGACCGCGACCGCCTGCGCAAGGGCTACCTCGAGTTGATCGAAGCCATCGCGTCGGTGATGATTCCGCTCCACCTGGCGATGTTCGCGCTGGCCGAGCCGCTGGTGGGCGTACAATTGGGACCGCGCTACGAGACGACGGTCGCGCTGCTGCAGATCCTGTGGATCGCGGGCATGATCTTCGCGATCACGAGCCCGATCGGTACGCTGCTCTTGGCGTG
>JAKEHA010000350.1 GCA_022615275.1 Candidatus Latescibacterota bacterium | reverse complement strand
TTCAAGAACGCGCTCGGGGTCACCCGCAAGCACGCGATCCCGCTCTTGGAGTACTTCGACCGGCAACGACTGACGGTGCGCCGCGGCGACCTCCGAATCGCAGGCCCGGGCCTGGCGTCGGCCCGATCTCCCCATTCACCCCCCGAAAATCTCTCGCCCGATTTCTAGTTTCGGCTTCCCGATTGGACGAAAGCCTGATATAGTTACTGCCGTGAAGCGTCTCCTCCCCCGCATGGCCGTTCTCGCTCTCGGCCTCGCCCTCGTGCTGGGCGCGGTATCGTCGTTTGGCCAGGCCCTGCCCCTCCCGCTCGAGAAGAAGCTCATGGCGGGGGAGACCACGATCGACTACGCCGGGCAGAGCCTCCGCTTCACCACCACGGTTCCGCTGTACGTCAAGCTCGAGCCGGTCTCTCTCACCCAGATCCGCTACACGGTTCGCGTTCATCCGGGATATGCCATCCCGAGTGGACCCGTCGGTAGTGCCGAGAACAACCTAGAGATCTACTGGATCAACGTCGGGACCGACGTTTACGACGGTGGAGCGCCCAGCGGGACCATCGAGGGAGTGCTCGACACCGAGGGTGGATTCGTCGATCGATAGTCGCCCTTCCGTTAGTTTTTTTGTCCTCCCGTAAGATTTTTTGACGCTTGGTCGAATTACCTGACCGCAAACGGCCGTTGCTCAACGGCTAACTCATTGCTGCTATGCGGGCTAGGTCCCACCGGCCCCCGGCAATTCATGCCGGCTTGGCACGTCGATTGCAGAGAGCAGTATCGGCGGTACGAAGCAACTGCTAGATGGGGTGCTCCAGCAGGGGCGCCGGGATACAGGAAGATGCGACGGGCCGTCTACTAGAGGGCGATACCCATGGAGGCTGCGTACTCCTCCCCTCACGGAATCTTCGGGTTCAATGAGGGTGGGTGCCTTCCCCTGAGTGGCTCGCCAAGCCAGTGAATCATAGCCCTTGCCCTTAGCGTGATTCCGAGCAGTATTGCTCTCTAGGAAAAGCAAGAAGGAGGCACTTCGGTGCCTCCTTCTTGTTTCATTGGCCGAAATATCGGCGAGGATCGCGTCACCCGGAGTCCGCGCCCTCGGGAACCAGGGGCGGCACCATCACCAACTTCTCGCGCTCGCACGTGACCTGCCCCGGTCTCGCTCCGCGGAACTTCCGCACGTACTTGCGCTGCGTGTAGATCACCGGAACCAGAGAGCTGTGCTTGGCTTTCGAGAAGTAGGCCGCGATCGACGCGGTGCGTTCGATCACGCGCGCGGGCGGCCCATCGTTTCCCCCGCGCGGTCTCAACACCACGTGCGAGCCGGGAACCCCCTGCGCGTGGAACCAGTAATCGGTCGGCTTGGCCACCTGGAAGGTGATCTCGTCGTTCTCGAAGTTGCTCCGCCCCACCAGCACGAACCAGCGCGGGTCGACGTCGAAGGTGCGATACGTCTTCTCGGCTTCGCGCTTCTTCTTGGGCGCGCCTTGCGCGCGCGGCGCGTCGTCGATCGTGATGTCGAACTTGGCGCGGATGGCTTCGATCGTTCTCAGGGCCTCGTTGAACGAGCGCGTTCCCTCCAAGACCGCGAGCGACGCGGCGAGGTCTTGATGCTCGCGTCGCACGAGCTTCAGCCGGCGCATTGCATGCTCCGCGCTCCGCTCCAGCTTGGCGGCGCGCCGAAAGCGCTTCTCGATCTGGACGTGCAGCGACTCGGCCGGGTCGAGCGCGATGGTACATACGCGGGAGGCGTCGTAGACGTCGGGTAGTTCGACCGATGCCGCCCCCGCGGGCACGCGGGTCTGGAACGCGGCTAGCGTCTCCGCTTCGCGCCGAACCTCCGCGTGCTGTGCCGCGCGTGCGATGTCTTCCTCCAAATTGACGGCCAGCTTCGCCAGCGAGTCGACGCGGCGTCGAAGCGGTCGCGTGATACGGAGCAGGATGGTCGCGTGGGCGCTTTGGAGAACGCGTGCGCCCAATGAAGCGCACGCTTCGCGCGCGCTATCGAAGGGACCGAAGACCTGCGCACCTTCTTCGTCGGTGCGTGCCGACGAGGCCGGCGCAGCACCACCGAGGCTGCCGTGTACGACGAGATGGAACGGTACTGTCGCCGCCGCGGGTCCTGTCGCCTCGCCACCCCGCGTCCGAGGACGCGGGGGCCCCGCCTCGGCGCCACCCGCGGCGGATGACGTGCCTGCCGCGTCCATCTGCACTGCACGTCCCTTGCCGATCGTCTCGACCGTCGACGAGCCCCGCATGAGCGACGCGCTTCCCGCGGACCCGAAGACCGCGATCAGGAGACTCACGTCGTCGCCTTCGCGCGTGACCGCGTCGATGCGGAGCACGCGCGCGTCCTCCAGGCGGACGTCGGCGACGGTCGCGCCCGCGAGCATCCTCATACGCGCGGGTGCCTGGGCGCCTTCGAAGGGCGAGTCCCCGACGACGTAGCAGAAGGGACCCGGCGACTCGAGGATCGCGACCAGGTGACCGCGTCCGTACACGGGAATCGCGAGCACGGGTGCGAACCACGAGGGCGTACCCAAAGGGCGGCCCGCGACGTCGTCGCGGATCTCACGGACCAAGTGTGCCAAGAGCGAGGCGTTCATTTGACAGCGGGTTTGCGCGACCTATAGTATAGAACTCGCAGGCAACTTCAAACACGCAAGGATTGAGACGTATGCTCATCAGCATGACCGGGTTCGGGCAGGGAGAGGCGGCCAACGCGCACTCGACCGTGACCGTCGAAGTGCGCTCGGTCAATCACCGCTTCCTCGACATTGCCTTTAAGCTCCCGCGTTCACTCCAGAACCGCGAACCCGATATCAAAGAGATCGTGCGCGGCAAGATCGCGCGCGGGCGCGTGTCGATCACGATATCGGTCGAGTCCGCGTCTTCCGGGCGCGGGGTGGCGCTCAACGAGGCCGTGCTCGAGCAGTACCTCTCGCAATTGCGCGCGTTCGCGAAGCGGCACGACCTCGACGACCGCGTCAGCCTGGACGCGCTGGTGGGGCTGCCGGAAGTCGTCACCACCAAGGAGAGCGAGCCGGGCGAAGACGAGTTGTGGCCGCTGGTCGACAAGAGCCTCGGCGAAGCGCTGGATGCGTGCAATCGCATGCGCATCGACGAAGGCAAGGCGCTCGAGAAGGACCTGGTCGACCGCATGAAGCTGATCGAGAAGACCGTGGGCGCCATCGAGAAGCTCGCACCCGCGGTCGCAAAACGCCAGGTCGAGGCACTGCGCAAGCGCGTGGCGCAACTCGCCGGAGACGTGGCCATTCCGCAAGACCGCATCGCCGCGGAGATCGTAATGCTCTCCGATCGCACGGACATTACCGAAGAAGTGACGCGTCTTCGCAGCCACGTTGCCCAGTTCAACGGCGCGCTCAAGGACGGCGGCGAAGTGTCGAAGCGACTCACCTACCTGCTGCAAGAAATGCACCGCGAAGCATCGACGATGGGCTCCAAGGCCTCCGACACCGAAGTCATCCAGCACGTCGTCGTATTGAAAGAAGAGACCGAGAAGCTGCGCGAGCAGGTCCAGAACCTGGAGTGATGGTGGCGCGCGCCTCGAGTGCCTTCCTCATCGTCCTTTCGGGTCCATCCGGCGTGGGCAAGACCACCCT
>JAKEHA010000070.1 GCA_022615275.1 Candidatus Latescibacterota bacterium | reverse complement strand
GGACTCGATCGGGGTCGACGTCAAGCGCATGTGGACCTATCTCGCGTACACGATGCGTCCCGACGGCACCTCCCCGCAGACCAACGACTCCGATCGCGGGGACATCCGCGAGAAGTTGAAGAGCGCCGCGGATGCTTACGATCGTCCCGACTGGAGCTATATCGCAAGCAACGGGCGCGAGGGCAACAAGCCGCGCATCGGCCCGTCGGTGACGTTCCCGTGGGCGGGACACGCGGTGATGCGGAATGGATGGGACGCGAATGCGCAGTGGTCCTTCTTCGACGCGGGGCCCTTCGGGGTTGCGCACCAACACCACGACAAGTTGCACATATCGATCGACGCGTTCGGCCGTCCGCTTCTCGTAGACGCGGGGCGCTTCACCTATACGGAGGGAAAGTACCGCGATTACTTCATCGGGTCGTCGAGCCATAACGTCCTTTTGATCGACGGCGCCGGACAGAACGAGACTCCCAAGCGCGCGGAACGCCCCATGGTCGGCGCCGATTACGGCTCGACACCCGAGTTCGACTTCGCGCGCGGCGTCTTCAACGCAGGCTTTGCCGGCATCAAGGGGCGCGCGGTGCACACGCGCACCGTCGTGTACCTGCGCGACCGATTCTGGATCGTGGCCGACCGCCTCGAAACCGATCGCTCGCGTACGGTCGAAGCGCTCTGGCACTTCGCGCCGGACTGCCACGTGGCGGTCGAAGGCCGGACGGTGGCGTCGACGGACGCCGGCCAGGGCAACCTGCGGGTGGTGCCGATCGGCGGGATTCCGTGGAAGACGACCGTCGTCGCGGGGGCCGAGCGGCCGGTGCAGGGCTGGTACAGCGCCGAGTACAACGACAAGGTGCCGGCCCCGACCGCGATCTACGTCGCGGAGATTCCCGGGACGACGACCTTCGCGTGGGTACTCTTGCCGGCGCGAGGCGAGGTCCCCGCCGTCGACGCGCGCGTTCTCTCGAGCGGCGAGGACCGCGTGGAAGTGCGCGTGCAGGTCGGCTCCGAGCCCGCCTTCGTCGTCGTGGTGCCGATGAATTCGTGGCGACCGAGCGTGCGTCGCGAGGGCTGATCGTTTATACTCGCCGCCATGGCGGAACCCCGCAAATTTCAGGCCGGCGTTGTCAACGTCACCTTCGGCGAAGGCGTCACCATCGTCGAACCCTGCAACCTCTACGGGTGCTCGATCGGAGACGGGTCCTTCGTGGGCCCGTTCGTCGAGATTCAGAAGAGCGTCACCATCGGCAAGCGGACGCGCATCCAGTCGCACGCCTTCGTGTGTGAGCTGGTGACGATCGGCGACGACTGCTTCATCTCGCACGGCGCGATGTTCATCAACGACCTCTTCCAGTCCGGCGGGCCCGCGTGGGGCCGG
Source organism: Candidatus Latescibacterota bacterium (assembly GCA_022615275.1). Classification (GTDB taxonomy): domain Bacteria; phylum Krumholzibacteriota; class Krumholzibacteriia; order WVZY01; family JAKEHA01; genus JAKEHA01. Next base: position 2,161 of record JAKEHA010000070.1, on the reverse strand, counting down.
CAGGATCTCTGGAAAGGAACCCAGATCGGCAACAAGGTGTCGATCGGCACCAACGCGACCGTCTTGCCCGTTTCGATTTGCGACAACGTCGTGGTGGGAGCGGGCGCCGTCGTGACCAAGGACATCACGGTGCCGGGCATCTACGCGGGCAATCCGGCGCGGTTGATTCGAAAGCTATAGCGCGCATCGTTGCGCGGGCGCTGGAGGTAAACCACATGCGAACCTCGAGAGTTCTTGCATTGGTCGCTATCGCGGCGGCCGCGGCCTTTGCCGCGTGCGGCGACGACGACGGAACGACCACGAGTAACGGCGCCCCGCCCCGTCCGGCGGAATTGACCGCGGCCTGGCAGGGCGAGTGGGACCTGGAGTTCTTGCTCACGGAAGGCGGGTCCGGGGACACGCTGCTCGCCTCGGGCGACACACCGATTCTCTGCGAAGGCGACGACATCACGGCCCCCTTCGCGCCGTGGGAAGTCTCGTGCGAAGGTACCGTGACCGACACGCGCATCGACGTCGACTGCGACACGCTTTTCACGGAAGGTCCGTGCCAGATCCGGATGGACATCGACTGGAGCATCACGCGCACGGGCGACACGTTCACGGGCACGGCCCAGGTCGTGATCACCGGCACGGGTCCGGGCGATTGCGATTCGACCATCTGCGCCGACCTCGAGATGTCCGGCACGCGCATCGGCGACGACGGCGGATTGTGCGCCGTCACCACCGCGCTGCGGCCGTGGCGAATCGGCGAAGAGATCGCAGGCGTCATTCGCCGCATGTCCTGGATGACGCCGTAGCCGCTGGATCGCGGCGTTGCTCGTAACGGGAACCGAAGGGGACGATTCGCGTAGATTCATTCGGACCCAACCATGCCGTATCTGCGCGACAAATCCCAAGTTTCCCGCTATCTCGACCCGGCGGTGGTGGGGAAACTCGAGAACCTCGAGCTCAAGGCGCGGCTGATCGTCGAGGGCTACATCGCCGGGCTCCATCGAAGCCCCTACCACGGGTTCTCGGTCGAGTTCGCCGAGTATCGCCCCTACATGCAGGGCGACAACATCAAGGCCGTCGACTGGAAGGTCTACGCCAAGACCGACCGCACCTACGTCAAGGTATTCGAAGAAGAAACCAACTTAATCGCGAACCTCCTCTTGGACAAAAGCGGGTCGATGGGATTCCCGGTCGACGGGACCACCAAGCTCGAATACGGCTCGATGCTGGCCGCGAGCCTCGCCTACCTGATGATCCGCCAGCAGGACGCGGTGGGCTTGTGGCTCTTCGACGACGAAGTGCGTGCGCGCATCCCGCATCGCTCCGTGCGCAAGCAGATGTTCCAGATTCTGCAAACGCTCGAGGGCACCGCGTCCGGTGCCAAGACGTCCGTCAGCCCCGCGCTCCACGACCTCGCCGAGCGCATGGGCCGGCGCGGTCTGGTGGTTCTGATCTCGGATCTCATGGACGACCCCGAAAAGGTGCTCATGGGCCTGAAGCACTTCCGCCACCGCCGCCACGAAGTGATCGTTTTCCACGTGCTCGACCCGCGCGAGATGGACGTCGACTACAAGGACGAAGTGGAATTCGAGGACATGGAGACCGGTGAGAAGCTCCGCGTCGAGCCCGCGTTCCTGCGCGAGCAATTCAAGAAGGACGTGCGCGCGTGGATCGACGCCCTCGAGCGCGGGTGCCGCAACCATCACATCGACTACCACCTGCTTCGCACCGACACCCCCTTCGACCGCGCGCTGACCGCGTACCTCGGCAAGCGCGCGCGCATGGGATAGGCCGTGGGCTTTCTCAACATCGCATTCCTGATCGGGCTGGTGGCGGCCGCGGTCCCGATCATTATCCACCTGCTCAATCGGCGCCGCGTCAAGCGCGTCAAGTTCTCGTCGCTCGAGTTCCTGAACGAGGTCAACAAGCAGCGCATGCGCCGCATCAACCTGCGGCGCATCTTGATCCTCATTCTGCGCACGCTCGCGGTGCTCGCGGTGGTGATCGCGTTCGCGCGGCCCACGCTGCGCAGCGGCCTCTTGTTCGCGGGCTCGGTGCCCAAGAACGTGGTCGTCTGTCTCGATGTGAGCTTCAGCATGGGGGTGGCGATGGAGACGGGGACCGCCTTCGACACCGCGAAGAAGATCGCCGGCGACATCGTGGACGAAGC
>JAKEHA010000069.1 GCA_022615275.1 Candidatus Latescibacterota bacterium | reverse complement strand
TGCGCTGCGCAGCCCCCAGCGCGCGATGGTCGTGATCACCCACTACCAGCGCTTGCTGAACTACATCGTCCCCGACGTGGTGCACGTCTTCGTCGACGGCCGCATCGTCAAGACGGGCGGCAAGGAGCTGGCCCTCGAGCTGGAGAAAGAGGGCTATGCGGAGGTGGCGGGCTAGTGCCGGGTGTCGCTGGGTACGAAAGCGTTTTTACGAAGCTCGAGCCCGCGCTGCGCGCGAGCGGTCCGGCGTGGCTGCACGACCTGCGTCGCGAGGGCCTCGATCGCTTCAAGTCGCTCGGCTTTCCTACTCTCAAGGAAGAAGAGTGGCGCTTCACGCGCACGCGCCCCATCTCGGAGCGCGACTTCGTCCCGGCCAGTGCTGCGCCCGCGCTGGACAAGGCCGTCATCGCGGCGCGCACCTTCGACGACGCCGGCTGCCACCGCCTGGTGCTGGTCAACGGGCTCGTCACACCGTCGCTCGCGAGCGGGCCGGCGTGGCCGAAGGGGGTGCGCGCGGGCAGCCTCGCGGAGGCGCTGCGCACGAACGGCGACGGCATTCGCGAATTGCTGGCGCGCGGCGCGCGCGCGGACAGGCAGCGCTTCGTCGCCCTCAACACGGCGTTCCTGAACGACGGGGTTTTGATCGAGATCGCCGCGGGCGTGGTGCTGGACCGGCCCATTCACATCGTGCACATCACCACCGCGGCCGAGGTACCGGTCATGACGCACCCGCGCGTCGTCGTCGTCGCAGGCGACAATAGCGAGGCGATCATCGTCGAGAGCTTCGTGGGCGAGGGCGCGTATTTCAACAATGCGGTCGCCCAATTCACCGTGGGGGCGAACGCAAGCCTTCGCCACTACAAGATCCAGAGCGAGGCGCCGGAGGCGTTTCACGTCGCCTTCCAGCACGCGACCCTCGCGCGCAGCGCGCGCTTCTCCACCCTCGGCGTGACCATGGGCGGAGCGCTGGTGCGCAACGATGTGCACACCATCCTGGACGGCGAAGGGATCGATGCCCGCGTCGATGGGTTGTATCTGGCCGATGGACGCCGCCACGTCGACAACCACACCTTTATTCGACACGCGCAGCCGCACTGCCACAGCTTCGAGTTGTACAAGGGCATCCTCGACGACAAGGCGCGCGGCGTGTTCAACGGACGCATCTACGTCGACCCGATCGCGCAGAAGACCGACGCCAAGCAGGAGAACAACTGCGTGCTGCTGTCCGACGAGGCGCGCATCAATTCCAATCCGCAACTCGAGATCTTCGCCGACGACGTCAAGTGCACGCACGGCGCCGCCATCGGGAAGACCGACGAGACCGCGATCTTCTATTTGCGCTCGCGCGGGATTCCCTTCCAGGAAGCGCGCGACCTGATGGTGTACGCGTTCGCGAGCGAGGTGCTGGAACGGATCGAGTTGGAGCCGCTCAAGCTTCGTCTCGAGAACGACCTGTTCGAGTGGCTCGAGCAATCGCGTCGCGCGCGCGCGTGACCGCGATGGAAAGAGAGACCGGGACCATGACGCGAATTGCCAAGCCGACGATCGACGTCGCGGCCGTACGTCGCGACTTCCCGATCCTGGCGCGCGAGGTGCACGGCAAGCCGCTCGTCTACCTCGACAACGCCGCGACGTCCCAGAAGCCGCGCGCCGTGATCGACGCCGTCTCCGGTTACTACGAATCCGCCAACGCCAACGTGCACCGCGGCGTTCACACCTTGAGTGTGCTCGCCACCGAGATGTACGAGGGCGCCCGCGAAAAAACCCGCGCCCTCGTGAACGCCGCCGAGACCGCCGAGATCGTCTTTACGCGCGGCACCACCGAGGCCATCAACCTGGTCGCGAGCTCATTCGGGCAGGCGCGCGTGCGCCCCGGCGACGAGGTCGTGATCTCGGCCATGGAGCACCATTCGAACATCGTGCCGTGGCAGCTGTTGTGTCAGCGCGCGGGTGCCAAGCTGCGCGTCGTTCCCATGGAGAAGAGCGGCGACCTTCGCCTCGACGAGTACCGCAAGCTGCTCAACGAGCGTACGCGCATCGTGGCGGTGGCGCACGTGTGTAACTCGCTCGGCACCGTGAACCCGATCGCCGAGATGATCGCGATCGCACACGAGCGCGACATCCCCGTGCTGGTCGACGGCGCCCAGGCGGTGCCGCACTTTCGCGCGGACGTGCGCGCGCTCGGCGCCGACTTCTACGCCTTCTCCGGCCACAAGATGTTCGGACCGACGGGCGCGGGCGTGCTGTACGCGCGCCGCGCGCTGCTCGAAACACTCCCGCCCTACCAGGGCGGCGGCGACATGATCGCGTCGGTGACCTTCGAGAAGACCACGTACAACGTGCTGCCGCACCGCTTCGAAGCGGGCACGCCCGACATCGCCGCGGCCATCGGCTTGGGCGCGGCCATCGACTACATGGACGCGCTGGGTTCCGACGCGATCGAGGCCTACGAAGGCGAGCTCGTCGCCTACGCGGTGGACGCGCTCTCGTCGATCCCCGGCGTCACGCTCGTCGGAACGCCCAAGCACCGCGTCGGCGTGGTGTCGTTCACGATCGAGGGCGTGCACCCGCACGACGCCGGCATGATCCTCGACCACGAAGGCATCGCGATTCGCGCCGGCCACCACTGCACGCAGCCGGTGATGGACTTCTACGGGGTTCCCGCCACCAACCGCGCGTCGTTCGCGTTCTACAACACGCGCGACGAAGTGGATCGCCTGGTGGGCGCCATCGCGAAGGTGCGCGAGGTGTTCAAATCGTGATCACGAGTTGCTTCTGCCGACATGCGCGAGAACAGGCGTGGCTCTGCTATGTCTGACATGCGCGAGCTGTACCAGGAGATGATCCTGGATCACCACAAGCACCCGCGCAACTTTGGACGATTGACCGGTGCGAACCGGCACGCCGAGGGATTCAACCCGCTGTGCGGCGACCGCGTCACCGTGTACGCACTCGTCGATGGCGATTCGATACGCGACCTTTCGTTCGAAGGCAGCGGGTGCGCGATCTGCATGGCGAGCGCCTCGGTCATGACCGACGAACTCGCGGGCAAGTCCGTCGACGACGCCGAGCAATTGTTCGTCAAGTTTCACGACCTGGTGACGGGCGAGTCGGCCAAAGAGCCCGACCTCGACGTGTTGGGCAAGCTGGCGGTGTTCATGGGTGTGCGTGAGTTCCCGGTGCGTGTCAAGTGCGCGACGCTGCCGTGGCACGCTCTGCGCGCGGCCCTCAAGGACGGCGAGAAGGCGCCCGTTTCCACCGAATGACCATGACCACGACGCGCGAGAAGATCATCGAGGCCTTGAAGACGTGTTACGACCCCGAGATTCCCATCGATATCTGGGAGCTGGGGTTGATCTACGACATCGATATCGCCGACTCGAACGACGTGACGATTAGCATGACGCTGACCACGCCCCACTGCCCGGCCGCGGAGACTCTGCCGCTGGACGTGGAGAAGAAAGTGTCGGCGGTCGAGGGCGTCGCGTCGGTCAAAGTCGACGTTACTTGGGAACCTGCGTGGTCGCCGCAGATGATGTCCGAGGCGGCCCGCCTGGAATTGAACCTGTGAGGAGGACGAACGAGATGCGTTACCCACCCGAAATAACAGAACCCTGCCGCATGGACCTCGTCAACGCGGGCGTCACCGAACTGAGAACGCCCGCCGACGTCGACATGGTGCTGAAGAATGGCCAGGGCACCGCCCTCGTCGTCGTGAATTCCGTGTGCGGTTGTGCCGCCGGCATGGCGCGACCCGGCGTCAAGATGGCGATTCAACACGAGAAACGCCCGGACAAGATCACGACCGTGTTCGCCGGCGTCGACATCGAGGCGACCAATCGCGCGCGCGATTACATTCCCGGCATTCCGCCTTCATCGCCGTCGATCGCGCTGTTCAAGGACGGCAAGCCGGTCTACGTAATGGAGCGCTACCAGATCGAGGGTCGCAGCCCGCAGGAGATCGCGTACGACCTGGTCGAGGCCTTCGACGAGTACTGCTAGCATGACGTTCTTCCCCGGTTATCCCGATTCCGCCCGCCTGTGGGTGTTCGCGCTCGCACGTGAGTTGGCACCCGACCAGCACGCGCTCGTGACCGAGCGCCTCGATTCCTTCGTGGGCGCGTGGAAGTCGCATGGGGCGCCCGTGCACGGCGCGTATCACATCGTCGAGAATCGCTTCGTGCTGATTGCGGGATATGTCGACGACGGGGTCTCGGGGTGCTCGACCGACTCGATGGTGCGCGTGATGACGATGCTCAAGAAGGAACACGGCATCGACGGCTTCGATCGAAGCGTCGTGTTCTTCCGCGACGACGCCGGCGCTGCGCGCGTGGTCGCGCGCGACGAGTTCCAGAAGTTGGTGGAATCGGGTGTGGTGGGCGACGAGACGATGGTCTTCGATCCGACCATCCAGACCGTCGGCGACCTGCGCGGCGGGCGCTTCGAGACCGCGTTCGCGCGCGCGTGGCACGCGACTGCGTTCGGGCGCTAGGGCTCGACCGCGTCCCTCACCAAGCGAAATCCCAGATGGTTGGTGCCGGTGTCGGCGACACCGCGCCCGCGCCCGCCCGGCATGTAGCGCGCGCAGTATTGGTCCGTGCACAGGAACGACCCGCCCTTGTGCACGCGCTTGGCGACACCGGGCTCGCTGGGATCGTAGCTGTCCGCGGGCCCGGTGGGGTTGTGCACCACGACACCGGTCGACGCGCGCACCGCGTACGTATCCGGCCGGTACCAATCCGCGACCCACTCCCACACATTGCCCGCCATTCCGTACAGCCCGTAGCCATTGGGCGGAAACGAACGCACCGGCGCCGTGGCCGCGAATCCATCCGCGACCGTGTTCTGGTTCGGGAACGATCCCTGGTAGGTGTTGGCCATGAACTTCCCGCCGGGTTGGAACTCGTCGCCCCACGTGTACGGCTTGCCGTCGAGTCCGCCGCGCGCCGCGAATTCCCACTCCGCCTCCGTGGGAACGCGCTTGTCCGCCCAACGCGCGAACGCCTCCACGTCCTCGTACGCAACGTGCACGACCGGATGATCCATGCGGTCGTCGATGCTGCTCTGCTCTCCCTCGGGATGACGCCAGCCGGCGCCGCGCACGTACGCCCACCATCGATAGTGATCATCCAGTGGCACGTCGACGCCGGGCGGCGTGAACACGACCGATCCCGCCACCAGGTTCTCGGGCGGCGCACCGGGGTAGTCTTCCGCGCGCGGCGTGCGCTCCGCCACCGTGACGTAGCCCGTCTCCGCGACGAAACGGGTGAATTGTGCGTTGGTCACTTCGGTGGAGTCGATCCAGAAGCCCTCGACGGCGACGCGGTGGATCGGAAGCGCGTCCTGGAACTCGTCCGAGCCCATAGCGAACTCGCCGCCCTCGATCCAGACCATGCCGGGAGGCGCGCCGGCGGACGCGCCACGATTCTCCGACCCGTCCTGGCTGCACGCGCACAGTAGAATCGTCACCAGCAATGTAACCCTTACCGGTGCGGTGAGAGTCATCGCCGCTACCTCACCCCGCGACCCGCCTCGTTGATCGCGACGATCATCTCGTGCAGGCGCGACGGACTCTGGCGATTGAGCGTGAAGACGAGGCGCGGCTTGTCGTCGAGCTCGGGCTCGTTGGATTCTTCGTGCAGCGGCCCCCTCTTCTCGACGGTCCCTTTGGCCACGAGATCGGAGAACTCACCGGCGAGATCGGCCACCGCCGCGTCCGGAAGCTCCTTCTCGAGCCGGATCACCAGGCGGTCGCGCACGAAGCGCATCGAATGGTAGATCGAGTAGAAGAACTTGACGTAGTCGACGCCCTCCTGCGGCGACTTGCAGATCTTGTAGAGCTTGGTGTCGCGCTCGGAGATGAGCTTCCGTCCCAGCAGCTGGTCGCGAATAAAACGATCGAAACTCTCCCAGTAATCCTCGTCGGGAAGCTCCATGAACAAGAGCGGCATGGGCGGGGCCTTGCCCGTCTGCACGAGCGTCATGGTCTCGAAGCCCTCATCGTGGGTGCCGAAGCCGCCCGGAAAGAGCGCCACCGCGTGCGCCTCCATGAGGAAGAACAATTTGCGCACGAAGAAGTACTTGAACGTGATGAGCTTGGGGTCGTCGCCGATGACCGGGTTGGGCGCTTGCTCGAACGGCAAGAGAATGTTGACGCCGAAGCTCGCGTCCGCGCCGGCACCCACGTTGCCCGCCTTCATGATGCCCTCGGCCGCACCGGTGATGACCATGAAGCCGTCGGCCGCCAGCTTGCGCGCGAAATCGACCGCCATGAGGTAATACGGGTCGTTTTCCGGCGTGCGCGCCGAGCCAAAGATCGACACCTTGCGCCGGTCGCGGTACGGTTTGAAGACACGCGCGGCGTAGCGGAACTCGGCCATCACGCGGCTCAACACCTTGAGATCGAGCACCTCGAGGTGGTCGCGCCGGCACTTGAGCGCGTGCACGATCAATTCGCGCACGAGCCGTGTTTCCAGGTCGGGGTCGGGGTCGGCGTAGAGGCCGCGAATCTCGTCCAGCACGCGCTCGGGCGTGTCGAATTCTTTCTTCATGTCATCCGATCAGTTCGAGGAGTAACGACAAGTTGGGTTCGCGCACGACGTGGTTCGCGCGGCGCTCGAGCTCGCGGCTGCGCGGGTTGAACGCGACCACGCAGCCCGCCACGCCCACCATGGGGACGTCGTTGGCGCCGTCGCCGACAAACGCGGCCCGCGAGAGCGAGACCGCGTGCTTCCTCGACAGCTCGCGCAAGGCGACCGGCTTGCCTTCCAGGTCGAACGGCGTCGCCTTCCAGCCCGTCAAGCGCTCGCGCTCG